>JAUVLL010000302.1 GCA_030600745.1 Spirochaetaceae bacterium
TTTTCCAATTCTTTCTGGTCGAGATATGTCTTCTTCTTCCAATTTTTGGTATTTTCACAAATATTTTCCAGTTTCAGAAAGAAACAATAACAGGCCCCTGCTATCAAAAAGAAAAATCATGCAAAATCAGGAAGTTTTGCGTTTCTTAATGAAAATCGCTCAGTTTAGGTGATAGTAAAAATAATTTCAGTCCGCAAGGGGAAAAACTAAAAAAAAATCTTGCTATAGAATCATTCATCTACTATTATTTAGTAAGGAGAAACCGTCGATTGGCAAAAATATTTAGATGGTTTTAAGGAAGCTCCTTGTTCTACATTCCGGCTAAACAGGAGATTATAATGAAAAAGGCAGGTCCCTTAAGAATTAAAATTGTAGAACCGGAAAAATCTTTAAAGGAATGTAAACTAATGGGGGAAAAAGAACCTTACAGAGATATTGAAGTGCTTTTCAAAACTGCAATGGAATTTGTTGAATTCCCCAGGGATAGAAATATATATACTTTTGTTGGAGAACAACTTAGAGAATTGACCGGAAAAGATTCGTATATTGTAATAAATACCTTTGAAAAGAATACAGGAATTAGTACCACACGTACAGTTTTGGGATTGGGAAAATTCACAGACAAAATAACCAAACTTCTGGGAAGAGACCCCGTAGGAATGACTCTCAATACAGAAAAAGAAAACCACCTCTTTTTTCCTGACGGTAATATCAATTATTATAAAAAAGGATTATACGGAATTTTACTGGGAACTGGAGCAGTTTAATAAACTTTTTGTTGATAGGGAATTCAGGATTAAGGAGCTTAGAGATAAGGTGCAGGAATTGGAGAAAAAATGATAAATAAAGGAATGGTTCTTAACAAGAAAATTGATATCTATAAAATATCTATCTCAATTATCTTTGGACTTCTGGGTTTTTTCCTTAATTTCCATAATATTATTTTTCCTTTTGGAGAATACACTGCTGCAATACTATTCGGACTGCTATTCCCTATTCTTATAACCCTTAGCTGGGGCTGGAAATATGGGCTGTTATCCGCTTTAGCCGGCGGCTGCCAGAGTATGTGGTGGATATGGGGACCGAGTAACGGATATGCAATTCTCCTGGTAGTACCTCCATTTACACTATGGGTAGTCTGGCATGGCATATTTACAGAGCTTCGCAGAAAACAGGAATCTGAAAACTGGTGGTTGAGCATGTATGTTGTGGAAATCCCCTTCCGAATTCTCAGCTCTATAAACTTATTAACATTAAGCAGATGGGCAATAACTCTTAATCCGCCCTCCTGGAGCTGGGCATCGAACGCACCAAATATTATTCCTATGCATTTCTCTGTTTTTGTTACAATTAAACAGGCAGCAGTAGGTTTTATAGTCTTACTTTTCGCTGATGTAGTATTGAATAATAACCACGTAAGAAGATTTTTCAAATTGAAAGAATATATTGATAACAGAAAAACCGGTTACATAATAAGCGCTTTTCTTTTACTGGGATGCCTGTTCTGGCTGCTGGACAGTGTCTTTTATGTCTTCGCTTTTCATAAAGCAAGTTCATTCATCAATGTTCTTGCTTTTAATATCCCAAATTATAATATTTTTTCAAGAGCCGTTTTTTTCATTTCCTGCCTGATATGCGGACTTATTACTTCCAGGATTCTACGAAGACAAAAAGAAGGTGAGATTGCTTTAAAAGAAAGCAACAGGAATTTTCAACAGCTTGTATCCAGTATTACAACTGTTGTCTGGAAAGCAGACGTTGGGAGTAATGGAGCTTTTGAAAATACCTACACTTCACCTATTGGAGATGAACTACTGGCGCTGCCTGCAGGAACATTACAAAACGATTGGAATAAGTATTTCAGCTACATCAAACCCGAATATCTGGAACAAGTGAATGATACTTTCAGAGAAGCAATTAAATTGCCGGGGAATCCAATCGACTGTGAATACGAAGTATTAAAAGATAACGGACAAACGGTCTGGTTTCATTCAAAAGGCAGGTGTTTTGAAAAAAACGGAAAATTACACGTTTTCGGCTCTACTACAGATATTACTAAACGCAAGAAGGTAGAAGAAGCGCTGAAGGAAAGCGAGAAGCAGCTGCAAACTTTAATTGATGCTATGCCGGATTTTATTTGCTTTAAGGATGGAGACGGACGCTGGATTAAAGTTAATAATTCCTGCATTCGTATTTTTCAATTTGATGGGATAGATTATCGGGGAAAGAACGATTACGAATTGTCGGAACTTAACAGCAAGCTTCGAGGTTCATTCCTCACCTGTAAAGAAACCGATGCAAGAGTATGGAAGGAGGGATGTCCTATTCATGGAGAAGAGACAATTCCTGATTCCGATGGTTCAGACCATGTTTTCAATGTAGTCAAAGTACCTGTATATTATCCAGGTGGCGGGCGAGAAGGTCTTGTTGTTCTGGGGCATGACATCACCGAAAGGGAGAGGACGGAGAAGGAGCTTGATAAATACCGGGAACATCTGGAAGAGCTTGAGAAGAAATGAATCAAAGCAAGTTGGAATGCAAGCAGGTAGAGGAAACGCTGTGGGAAAGCAATGAAAAGTATCGTTTACTCGCAGACAATTCAATAGACGCTATTTGGCAAATGGATTTGAAATTAGTCTTTACATATATAAGTCCATCTATAAAAAAAATTACAGGATACACAGTTGAAGAGTGGGTTGGAACCAGATTATCTCAACATGCCAGCAGGAAAGAGTTTTTCAATATGGAAAAAAAAGCACTACATGCTATTAAAGATTATAAGAAATTTAAATACATCATTTTTGAATCTTTGATGCTGAAAAAAGATGGAACTGAGATTTCTGTTAAAATTATCGGAAGATTACTGTTGAACAGAAAAGGCTTACCAATTGGATTACAGGGAACTACCCGTGACATCACCGATCGTAAGCGAGTGGAACAGAAACTGGTTCAAAAGAATGAGCAGTTTGAACTGGTAATGCAGGGGGGAAATATAGGTTGGTGGGACTGGGATATTATATCAGGTAATGAAATATACAATGAAATATTACCTGAACTGCTGGGATATGAAATTGACGAAATAGAACCAAATATTAAATGGTGGGAAGATAAAATTCATCCTGATGATTTAGAACAAGTCAGCATAGATTTACAGGAACACTTTGACGGGAAAACAGAGTTTTATAGAAATAAACATCGACTAAAAACCAAAACGGGAAAATGGAAATGGTTTTTTGATCATGGTAAAGTAGTTACAAGAGATATAGATGGTAAACCAATCAGAATGATTGGGACGCTCAGGGATATTGACAAGGAAAAGCGGGCAAAAGAAGCACTTGAAAAGAAAATGACTGAACTTGAAATTTTTAATGATGCTGCTGTGGATAGAGAATTAATAATTAACGAATTAAGAAAAGAGATTAATGAATTACTAAAGGAATCGGGTAAAGGACCTAAATACGAGATCGCGGAGTGAGTGGGGAATGAAAATAGGAACAAAACTTGGTATTCTTCCTTTAATATTAGCAATAATGCTTATTATATCGTTCTTTACTACCCTGGCAATCTCTAATAATACCGTTAGAAATCAGGTTAAAAACCACTTACTTACAACTGCACAATCCAGGGCAAACAATATTGAGACAGTTCTGCAGGATTATAAAAATTATGTCCAGACACTTGCTGTAGGGATTCCTTTTACAAATGTAGTAGACCCGCAAATTGACTGTATAAAAGGAATGATTGAATGTAATCTAAGAATAGAACGGACTATTAAAATTAGTCCCCATATTAATAGTATTAGAATTTTAAATACAGACGGTATTGTAATTGCCTCCAGTCATGAGGATATCGGGTTTGATTTAAGTACAGACAGCATCTTTATAAAAGGAAATGAAGGTGCCTATATTGGCGACATCCAGAGACCTTTATATACCTGTAATCT
>JAUVLL010000241.1 GCA_030600745.1 Spirochaetaceae bacterium
AATGAACCTTCGTCTCTCCCTTTACTAACAATATCATTGTAACCAGGAATACCGTAAGCTGTATCGGCATTCTTTACAGCATTGACGATGGCCTCCGCCATCACCTCTGCTGCCAGAGCTCCTATTCTTGTAGCATCCGACTTAACTTTTCCGGTAGCCATACAGAATATAGTATCACCATCATTCATTGTATGAACTGGATTTATGGCCCTTGCAAACCCGTCATGAGCCATCATTGCTACTTTTGTAGATTCAGCTTTTGTCAAATCAGCATTTACAGCAATACAACCAATTGTTGTATTACCGGAAAAGACATTATTCTCACTGATCTCCGGAGAAGATATAATAGACATAGTATCTGCAAGATTTTCCTTCTTTTCATCAAGTGTACCTGCAAGGATTCTTCCGGTAAATGGGCATATAACATCCCCAAAACAATTCACAGCTACAATTGCACCAACAATTAAATCTTCGACCTGTCTGCTTGCTGTTCCAACTCCGCCCTTCATAAAAAAATCAGGACCTTTTATCTTTCCAACAGCTGCACCGGTTCCTGCACCGATATTCCCTTCTTTTTTATTAGACTTTTTGGCATTTCTGCATGCTTCATAACCCATCTCTTTATCCGGCCTTATATCATGACGACCAACATGAAAATCAAATAGAACAGCTCCAGGTACTATAGGAACAATACCTGCGCCAACACTAAAACCAAGCCTCTTTTCTTCCAGATACTGCATTACACCGGCTGCACCATACAGACCATAGGCACTACCCCCGCCCAAATATACTGCATGAGCTTTGGTAACAAGATTTACAGGATCAAGAGCAGCCAGTTCCCGTGTCCCTGGACCGCCGCCCCTTACATCGACACCTGTCACAGCGCCTTCTTCACAGATAATTACGGTACATCCTGTTGCAGCTTCTATATTTTGTGCATGTCCGACTTTTATGCCGGGAATATCAGTAATTGAATTATTCATAAAGACTCCGCTTTAATTGTTTGCTTTATGTTATCACAGAAATGTAGTAGTTGGCAAATATCAGATTAACCCCCCAGACAGCAGTTATGATGAGAGGTTTTAAAATTCAGGGAAAATCATTTCTCTGCCTGGAGACACCCATATAGAGGTGTTTCTACGCAGGTAGAAACTTATTTTATTATAGTGCATACTAATCCTTATGATATTGGTAAGGAAAGAAATTTTTATTGACAGTATTAAGTATTTATTATTTCTTGGTGTTGTAATTACTATTATTTTTTTAAGTTCAGCAAATATGAACTACAACTGGCAATGGTACAGAGTGCCGGGGTATATAATATTCCGTTCTGCGGATGGTGCGCTTATACCCGGGCGTCTGCTGACCGGTCTGGTTCTTACGGTAAAAATATCAGTTATCAGTCTTGTTCTGGCTTTTTTTATCGGGATGATAACTGCCCTTTTTCGTTTGTCATCATCTTTTACTGCAAAGCTGGTTGCCAGAATATATCTGGAGCTGATAAGAAATACGCCTCTTCTAATCCAGCTCTTTGTCATCTATTTTGTAATATCCCCTGTTTTTAACATAAACCCATTTATTTCTGCAGTTCTGGCACTCAGTCTTTTTGAAGGTGCCTATGCTTCCGAAATTATAAGGGGTGGTATAACTGCGATTTCTAAAGGTCAGTGGGAATCAGCATACAGTCTGGGTTTAAATACTATTGATACTTATAGATTCATACTCCTTCCACAAACACTTAAACAGGTATTGCCCCCTCTAACCGGTCAGGCGGTATCCTTAATCAAGGATTCCGCCCTTGTAAGCACGATTGCAATTTTTGATCTGACTATGGCCGGGCAGTCAATTATTTCTGAAACATTTCTTACTTTTGAAATATGGTTTACTGTAGCCTTAATATATCTGCTTATGACTGTATCCATATCAACTTTTGTACATCGACTTGAGAAGAGGAGCCGTTATGACCAGTAAGCCAATAATCAGTATTACAGACTTAAATAAAACCTTTCCGGGTCCGGATAAAGCTCCGGAGGTTATTGCTGTTAAAGATGTAACTGTGGATATATATCAGGGAGAAGTTGTTGTTGTAATAGGTCCCTCAGGGGCGGGAAAATCAACGTTATTAAGATGTCTTAATGGACTGGAAGATTTTGATTCCGGAAGCATAATAATTGATAATATTCCTTTAAATCATCATCATAAAAACCGCCTGGAAATTAGAAAAGAAGTGGGGATGGTGTTTCAGTCTTTCAATCTTTTTCCCCATATGACTGTAAGAGAAAATATAGGCCTTGCTGTTAGAAGGGTACGAAAAAAAAGTGTATTGGAATGTGAAAAAATAACGGCCGGTCTTTTAGAGAAGGTCGGTATTACAGATAAAATAGACAGTTATCCCTCACAGCTTTCCGGGGGACAGCAGCAGCGTGTGGCAATCGCCAGGGCACTTGCAATGAATCCAAAGGTTATGCTTTTCGATGAAGCAACCAGTGCTCTGGATCCGGAGATGATCAGTGAAGTTCTGGATGTAATGAAAAATCTTGCAAAAGATGGTATGACAATGGTTGTTGTTACACATGAGATGGGCTTTGCCAGAGAAGCAGGAAGCAGAATCCTATTTATGGATAATGGTGAAATAGTTGAGGACAGAAAGGTTGAGGATTTTTTTCTTGATCCCAATGAAGATAGAAGTAAGGCATTTTTAAGTAAGGTTATATAACCCCAGGGAGAGAAGAGTATGAAAAAAATTTTATCAGTATTAATAATACTGAGTATTGTGTTTGCATTGGCTGGCTGTGGCAGGCTAAGTGGCAAAGTAGCAGAAGTGCAGGTTAAAGAGAGCCTTCTTGATACAATTTCGAGACGGGGTGTTCTTAAAGTTGGTTTATCTACCTTTGTTCCATGGGCAATGAATGATAAAAATGGGCAGCTTATTGGCTTTGAAGTTGATGTTGCACGACGCCTTGCAGAGGATATGGGTGTGGATATTGAGTTTATTCCTACAAAATGGTCAGGAATTATCCCTGCACTTCTAACCGGAAAGTTTGATGTAATAATTGGTGGAATGGGTATAAGACCGGACAGGAATTTAAAGGTTAACTTTTCCATACCCTACGATTATTCAGGAATGTCTATTGTAGCATCAAAGGAAAAAGCAGGTGGGTTTGATTCATTGGAGGTTTTCAACAGTAAAGGTGTTGTAATAGCAGCAAGAATAGGGACTACAGCGGCAGCAGCAGCAGAAAAATATATGCCTTTAGCAGAAAAAAGGCTTTTTGATGATGAGTCTCAGGCAATACAGGAACTGCTGACCGGCAGAGCTCATGCAGTAATAGCTTCTGCACCAATGCCTGCATACCAGTCTATTAAATATTCTGATAAACTTTTTCTTCCTCTGGAAGATACCTTTACGAAAGAACCCATTGGTTTCGCTCTTCAGAAGGGTGACTATGATCTGTTGAACTACTTTAACAGCTGGATAAGAGTAGTGGATGCAGAAGGCTGGCTTGCAGAAAGAAAGCAGTACTGGTTTGGTACTCAGGATTGGCAGGATTTAGTACAGTAAATGAAGAAACATAATTACCTGCTGGATGGGATTATTCTAATAGCCCTGATTCTGGCAGGTATTCTGGTTTTTATCCGGGTAAAAACCGGCTTTAGCTATACCTGGAACTGGGGGGCTATTCCCCAGTTCTTTTTTAGAATAGATGAATCCGGAAATATAAAATCGAATCTGCTAATGCTCGGATTCTATACAACTATAAAACTAAGCTTTTGGTCCTCTCTTGCTGCAATAATTATTGGAACTCTTATGGGAATTCTTCGTACCAGAAAGAATCTGTTTTCCAGATTGACAGGGCGAACCTATATTGAGATAGCCAGGAATACACCACCTCTTGTTCTAATTTTTATTTTCTACTTTTTTATTGGAAATAATATTACAGCTGCTCTCGGAATAGATGAATGGGCCAGGAACTTATCGGGAACAGGAAAAGGCATCCTCTCTTTTCTATTTTCAAAACCGGAACGGTTTGCTGAATTTTTATCTGCCCTTTTTACACTGGCCGTTTATGAGGGAGCCTATGTGGCAGAAATTATTCGAGGGGGACTTGAATCAATCCAGAAGGGTCAGTTTGAAGCTTCATACGCTCTTGGTCTGTCCTCAACTGACAAGTACAGATTTGTTATTCTCCCCCAGGTATTCCGTAAGGTCCTTCCAAGTCTTACAGGACAGGCCATATCAACCATTAAAGATTCCTCGATAGTTTCCATTATTTCCATTCAGGAGCTGACCTTTCAGGGTATGGAGATTATGGCTTCAACTTACCTTGTTTTTGAGATTTGGATTACTATAACGGCTATGTATTTTATTCTTACTTTAAGTCTTTCGACTTTGGCGACCTTTTTAGAGGGGAGGATGATTAAGTACTGATTCACCACTGCTTTCCCAGAAAGCCTTAATCAGTGGAGAAGCCAGTAATCTCTTTGTAGTACATATCCCTACTGTATAGGGTGCTAATTTAGGGGCATTTTTAATTATTTCAATATCATTTATTAATGGACTTTTATCCAGAACCAGACCTGGAACAAGCCCAATACCAAGACCCAGCCCTACCATGGCGAGAATCGCTTCATTCCCTGAAACTTTTGCATAGATATATGGATGGAGATGATTCTGTCTGAACCATCTGTCAATTCTGTTTCGACCAATACCGCTTTCAGATAGTATAAACGGAACTTTTTCCCAGTTTATACTGTTTTGAAAAATCTTTTCTCTAACGGGGCACTCTCTTTTTGGTATTACAAAATAGAGAGGTGTTACCGCCAGTTCTTTGAAGGCGAGGGCATCACGAAGATTATCCGGTTTTGCAGCAACTGAAATATCTGTATTACCTTTCAATACCTCATTGATGGCATTTGCTGCAGATCCTGTTTTTAGATCGATATGAACATCAGGATATCTGTTTTGAAAATTACCCAGTATATCGGTAAGTATTGTATAACTTGCAGTTACAGATCCATATATTCGCAGGGTTCCCCGCAGGGTAAGCTCCTGTTGTTTGTAGAAATCTTTCAGGGCATTATGTTCATTTAAAACCTTTTCTGCAAAAAGAAGGTATCTTTTACCTGCAATTGTCAGTTCAACTCTTCTATTATCTCTGATAAAGAGTTTCTGATCCAATTCCTCTTCAAGTCTTTTTATAGTTCTGGATAGTGCAGAAGGGGAAATATTGCATGCCTTACTGGTTGTTGCGAAATGGAGGGACCCTGCAAGGTGTTTAAATAGTTCAAGCTCCTGTAGGTGCATAATACGCAATATTATATACTAAATAAATCACTTTACGCAATAATGGGGTAATGAT
>JAUVLL010000182.1 GCA_030600745.1 Spirochaetaceae bacterium
AGGAAATTGCATATAAGTATCAGCTTGGAAGTGAAGAGATTGCAAAGCTCGATTATCTGGCTGAAAAACCTGAGCTGGAATCTGATTACACTTCTCCTGTACTGAACTATGAACCCGACAAATGTATTAAATGCGGAAGATGTGTAACAGCCTGTACTGTTGTTCAGGGTAAGAGCGTTTTGTCTTTTGTAGAGCGTGGGTTTTATATGTATCCGTCACCGGATTTCACTAATTGGGGAGACTCTACATGTGATGGATGTGGAGAATGTGTTCAGTCCTGTCCTACTGGCGCATTAGTAGAAAAACCCCTGGTATCTATGATTCGTGCTATGGATATTGATAAAAAAGTAAAAACCACATGTACCTACTGCGGTGTAGGTTGTCAGGTTGAAATGTGGGTTAAAAATGATCAGGTTGTAAGAGTTCGCGGTGTTAATGCAAAACCCAATAACGGCAGACTCTGTGTTAAAGGCAGGTTTGGTTACGAATTTATTACCAATAAAGATAGATTGACTACTCCTCTTATTAGAAAAAATGGAGAGTTGGTTGAAGCCGGCTGGGATGAAGCTCTTGATTTGATTGCAGAAAAAATGACTGAAATAAGAGATACTCATGGTTCCGATGCTCTTGCAGGTTTAGCTTCTGCCAGATGTACAAACGAAGATAACTATGTTTTCCAGAAATTTTTCAGAGCATCTATGGGAACAAATAATGTTGATCACTGTGCACGTCTCTGTCATGCCCCGACAGTAGCCGGTCTTGGTAAGGCTTTTGGATCAGGTGCTATGACTAACCCTGTTGAGGAGTTTGCAGATGCCGACTGTATTCTTATTACAGGTACGAATGCTACAGAAACTCATCCGGTAACAGGGACGTATATTAGAAATGCAGCTGCCAAAGGGGCCAGGATTCTTGTATTTGATCCCCGTAAAATTGATATAGTTGGTGATGCATATCTCTGGATGCGTCAGAAATCCGGAACAGATGTTGCCTGGATAAATGGTATGATCAATGTAATAATTACAGAAGGTTATGCAAATGATGAGTTTATTAAAGAAAGAACAGAGGGGTTTGAAAAACTTAAAAAGGCTGTGGCTTCCTATACACCGGAAAAGGTAGAGGAAATTACAGGAATTAAAGCTGATGATCTTCGGGAAGCTGCCAGAGTCTATGCAAGCTCCGAAAAATCATCAATTGTCTATGCCATGGGTATTACCCAGCATGTTACAGGTACAGATAATGTTCTTTCCCTTGCAAACCTGGCAATGGTAACCGGTCAGATTGGACGGGCATCTACTGGTGTTAATCCCCTAAGAGGTCAGAACAATGTTCAGGGTGCCTGTGACTTTGGCGGATTGCCGAATGTTTATTCAGGATACCAGAAGGTAACTAGTCCTTTAGTAAAAGAAAAATTCCAGAAAGCCTGGGATGTTCCCAACCTTTCAGATAAGGAAGGGCTTACTATTGTAGAGATGATGAACGAAGCAGCGGAGGGGAAGGTTAAGGGACTTTATATAATGGGCGAGAATCCCATGTTGTCAGATCCTAACCTTAATCACGTAAAAGAAGCTCTTGAAAAACTTGATTTTCTTGTTGTTCAGGATATTTTTCCTACAGAAACAACTGAGTTTGCAGATGTTGTCCTTCCTGCATCCAGTGCAGCAGAAAAAGAGGGTACTTTTACAAACTCTGACAGGGCTGTTCTAAGGGTAAGACCTGCTCTCGAATCTCCTGGTAATTCCAGAGGGGACTGGGAAATTTTGTGTGATCTTTCTACAAGAACAGGTTATCCAATGAACTATAGTGACAGTAATGCTGTAATGGAAGAGATTGCAGAGCTAACTCCTATTTATGGTGGAATCAGTTATGAGCGTTTGGAGACTGAACATCTGGCATGGCCTTGTCCGACACCGGAACACAAAGGTACAACTTTTTTACATGCAAAGAAATTCTCCAGAGGGCTGGGACTTTTTACACCAGTAGATTTTATACCTCCTGCAGAGCAGCCGGATGAAGAATTTCCTTTTATTCTGACTACAGGACGTATGCTCTTTCATTATCATACTGCTACAATGACCCGTCGTTCGGCACCTCTCAGAGAGTTTGCTCCTGAAGGTTATTTGGAAATTTGCAGGGAAGATCTTAAAGATCTTGGAGCAGCCGATGGAGATAAATTACAGATTACCTCCAGAAGAGGTGTTATTACAGCAAAGGCAAAGATGAGCGACAGGGTAGCCAAGGGTGTGATTTTCATTCCCTTTCACTTTAGCGAATCCCCTGTAAATGCACTTACCAATGATGTTCTTGATCCAATTTCTAAAATACCGGAGCTTAAAGTTGCTGCCTGCAGGGTAGAGGTGGTCCGTGAGTCTTAAAACAGATGCTTCCGGCAAAGTTATTGCCGGTATTCTGGCCGGCGGCGGCAGCCGCCGGTTTGGATCTGATAAAGCCTGTGCTGTCTATGAAGGTAAGTCCCTTCTGGAATGGACTGTTTTTAATGCTTTATCGATTACCGATAATATCAATATCCTTACAAAAAATCCTGGAAACTATCAGTTTACAGGGTGTAATATTATCCGGGATTTAACGGATGTATCTACTCCTATAAGCGGAATAATTTCAATAAAACCTTATGTAAGTGATTGGCTGCTTCTCCTTGCCTGTGATATCCCCTTTTTTGAAAAAAAGGTGCTGGAATTCCTTTGGGAAAGAAGGGAAAGTGAAAAAGCTACAGTAATACATGTAAATGGGAAGTACCAACCCTTTCTGGGGTTATATCCCAGGAATGTTCTTTACTACTGGGAAGAAGCTTTTCTTAAGGGTGAGTATCATCTGCAAAGAATAATAGAGAGTATGCCGAAGATAGTAATAGAGCAAAGCGATCTTATGTTTGCCGGTATCAGCCTTCAGTCCTTTCTAAATATTAATACTCCTGCAGATCTTGAATTAATTGGAACATAATGTACACTGCAAATTCGTCTTTAATAATATCAGAAGAAGAAATTACAAGATATAAACATGGTGTATCAGAAAAAGTGATAGATCCTGTTATATGTGAAGAATGGTTTAATCTATACCTTAATAACAAACTTATCTATCAGACCCCTGTTCTGGATCAGGAAATTGATGATCTTATTTACGGTTTACTTTTTGTTAAAGGACATATCCAGGTAGGGGCGAACGGCCGTTCACCCCTACTTGATATTACCCAAAAAGATAGATCCTGGTATATCAGTTTATCAGATATCCTTTCCGGACAGTCTATAAGGCAAATGGTGGAAGAGGCTTTTAGTTTTATCGATTCCGGCAAAGAACCATCAGCCGGTATTCAGAAAAAATACAGAGCTGATACGATTCTTGATTTGATGAGAGAGTTTCAGAGACTACCCTCTGTATACCATGAAACAGGTGGTGTCCACATGGCTGCCTTTGCTACTGACTCGATTTTATACTGGGCTGATGATGTAAGCCGACGCAATTCGGTTGATAAAGTAATTGGTAAAGTATTTCAGGCTGACATATCTTTTAATGACGGTATTTTTGTTACTTCAGGACGGATATCTTCTGACATTGTTATTAGAATGATTAAAACAGGAGTAGAGTTGATAGCATCTGTTTCTGCACCTATGGATAAGGCAATACGTCTTGCTGAGCATTACGGTATAACTCTCTGCGGTTTTGCCAGAGGCGGACGAATGAATATTTATACCCATGATAAAAGAGTTATTACCCTTAAATCTGAACTTATGAAAACTTAACCAGTATCTAATTTTTGTTTTTCTGCTTTAGTCCGTCTTTTATAATCGTACATCCTTTTATCGGCTATCTGTATTATTTCGTCACTACTTAGTGCGTTCTCTGAGTTAGTCTCTGCAAATCCATAACTGGCACTGATATCATATCCGATATCAACCTTTGAATTTCTTTCTTTCAGGGACTCTTCTACACGCTTCCAGATAGATTTTACTTCTTTAAGTCGGCAGCCAGGAAAGATTAACAGGAATTCATCTCCTCCAAGTCTGCTGAGAATATCAGATTCCCTCATAGCTGATTTTATATCCTGGACAATGTACTTTATCAGGCTATCCCCGGCGTCATGTCCAAAGTTATCATTTACAATTTTTAGATTGTTGATATCTATATAGCAAATACTTAAAAAAGTATTATCCCTTCGCATTTTTTTTAATTCCTGATTTAGAAATTCTATTCCAACTCTACGATTGTACACTCCTGTTAACTCATCATAGGTTGCGAAATGATAGAGCTCTGCTGTTGTAGCCTTAAGATCGCAAATATCTTTAATAAGTCCTGAGACTCTAATATTCCCATTTGGATCTTTGATTATATTTGCAGAAACAAGAGTATGATGTATTTCCCCGTTATTATCTGTAAGCTGCATTTCATAATTAGATACAGATTCTTTGGAAAGGAGAACTTTAAGAAATAAGTCCTTGTATTTATTTCCTTTAAATAAAAAAGTAATATTTTTACTAATACATTTTTTTGGTTCATATCCTGTATATTTTTTTATAGAAGGGCTGACAGTGATAATAATTCCATCTTTATCTGTTTCATAATATATGTCATGGAGGTTTTCGAAAATTAATCTGTATTTATCATTACTTTTATTCATATTAAAACATCGTATACGGATCACAATGTTTTGTCAAAACGACGGGCGACCAACCGGTCGCCCTTATGTTTTTATACAACACCCTGATCGAGCATGGCATCTGCAACTTTTTTGAATCCTGCGATATTAGCACCGTCCACATAGTTACCCTGTGCATTGATTTCTGCTGCTGCATTAACACATGCCTGATGAATATTAATCATGATATTATGCAGTTTTTTATCTACTTCTTCACTTGTCCATGAAAGTCTCATGCTGTTTTGGGACATTTCCAGTCCTGAAGTTGCAACACCTCCGGCATTTGCAGCTTTCCCGGGGCCAAAAAGAATTTTATTTTCAATTAAATACTCAACTGCGTCCGGTTCAGTCGGCATGTTGGCACCTTCAGATATACAGCTGACCCCGTTTGCAACCATGGTTTTAGCTTCCTCCAGAGATACCTCATTCTGAGTTGCACATGGAAGTGCCACATCTGCTTTTGCAAGTTCCCACGGCCTTTTCCCTTCGAAGTATTCACAACCGTATTCATCTGCATATCCTTTGATACGTCCCCGCTGATTGTTTTTCAGATCCAGAACAAATGCAAGTTTTTCCTGGTTTATACCATCTTTATCAATTATTGATCCACTTGAATCGGATAGAGAGACAACCTTACCGCCCAAAGCATTAATTTTTTGCAGGGCGTACTGTGCAACATTGCCTGAACCAGACAGAAGTACTGTCTTGCCATCGAAGGTTTCTCCTTTTGTTTTAAGCATCTCTTCTGCAAAATAAACTGCACCGTATCCAGTAGCTTCCGGTCTGATCAGTGAACCGCCCCAATTAAGGCCTTTTCCTGTAAGGATACCTTCAAACCTGTTTTTGAGTTTTTTATACTGGCCGAACATATATCCAATTTCTCGTCCACCTACGCCGATATCACCTGCCGGAACATCTGTATCTGCTCCAATGTGTCTATATAGTTCACTCATAAAGGCTTGTGTGAATGCCATTACTTCATTATCACTCTTTCCTTTTGGATCAAAGTCAGATCCGCCTTTTCCTCCACCCATGGGAAGACCTGTCAGGCTGTTCTTGAAGATCTGTTCAAACCCCAGGAATTTAAGGATGCCAAGATTTACAGAAGGATGAAATCTTAACCCTCCCTTATAGGGTCCTATTGCGCTGTTAAATTCAACTCTATAACCTGTGTTAACCTGTACGTCGCCCTTATCATCTACCCAGGGTACTCTGAATATTATTGTTCGTTCCGGTTCTACAAGTCTTTCAAGAATCTTTGATTTTCTGTAACGGGGAGCATTTTCCAGGAAGGGAGAGAGTGAATCAAGTACCTCTCTTGCAGCCTGAAGGAATTCATTCTCCCAGTAATATTTCTTCTTTAAACCATCGTAAACTATGTCGGTGTATTCAGCCACGTATAATTCTCCTTTTGAAAATAGTAATATCGGTTTTCATGGTAGCATGGAAATGCCGGTTGTCAATAAAATATTTTATAATATCTACTTTAATATTACGGCTTTCCCATTCTTCCCGTCCAGAAGAATAGAAAAGGGAATATTTCTTGCAACATGAGTGAAGAATTTCCCCTTGTTTAATACTTTCATTGATCTGAGATATTGCCAGTCAATAAAAGAATCTTTGTTGTGATGATATGGGATATTCAGATATCCGATGTTTAATGCTATCAGATTATGGAAGAAATGGGATCCCTGGGATGGTTCGATATCAAAATCCGCCAGACCAGTCTCAATAATAATTCCTGCATTGTTTATTTCGTACCAGTTGACGGGTATTCCAAGAAACCGGTCCCTTGTTCCCCACCGGCCCGGCCCAATAAGAATATAGTCTTTTTGCTCTTTTTTAAGTATTTCATTGAATTTTCTAATTTCAACTTTCATTTCCTGGGTTCGTGCTTTATCAAATTTTGTCGGGTCAAGAAAAATTATGTCCGAAATATCTTTTATAAAGCCATTACCCAAAGCCTCTGTTGAATACAGCAGAGCTTTTTCGAGGCAGATATCTTTTTGATTTATCTGTACTTCTTCATAAGTCTGGGAAAGGGGTCTTACCTGGAGCAGGTAAAAAGCAGGTAAAGTAGTGGATGTTTTTTTAAGATCAACAGCAAACTCTATTTCCACAGGTATTCCCAGAGCTTTCTGGGAAATATCCAGTATCTCTACCAAAAT
>JAUVLL010000249.1 GCA_030600745.1 Spirochaetaceae bacterium
CATTACGCAATAATTTTCGAATTTGCTTATAATGGAATGGAAAAAGAAACTCATAAAAGATATGGATACTTATTTTGGCTTGTTAAAGGGTTAAATTGGAACTAATTAAACCTTCCCCTTCTTTCAGTTCTTTTTTTGGGATCTCCATGCCGTTAAAATAGCTGTCAATTTCCCCCTCAATCATAACAGCAAGAGGATACTGATCTCTCTCTTCTTCTGCTGGTGGAAAAATAACAGTTGGATTATAGAGATTAATTTTGTCCTTCATCTCCCAGCTTTTTTCAGATGATGAGAACAGGATGTCAATATTTTTCAACTTGTCTGAGTTATCGTCAATTACAAGAGGAGAAGTATTAAGCATTATTAATTCTTTAATGTTATTTAAAAAGGGTAATGTTTTATTAATATTTTTTGATTGAATTTCCGGTGCAAAATAAAAGGTTGTTTCTGAAAGACCTCCGGAAGCATTCCGTCCTGTCTGCTTGTAACAGTTTTCATCCAGAATATAGGATTTGCTGATATTAACACCATAGTGGTTGAGTAGTTTATCGAGCCCTGTATTCCTTGGTACATATACCGGGGGTTGGGGATTGTAGGGATTCTGATTGTCAATAATTTCTGTATGTGTATCAATAAAGAGCCCAACAGAGTTTCCTTTCATTATATACTGATCAATTTGATAGAGATCCCACGGGCTTAGTTTTTCTTTTGGACTGACTATCAGCAATGTTTTTATATTATCAGGAATACCCTCACTTAAGGTATTTACAGGTTTTAGTAAATAATTATCCGATATCATGGCATTAAAATTGTTTAAAGAAGGTCCCTGTCTGGTCTGGGCATAGGGATTTTGATAAAGATCCAGAGTCCCGTATTCTGATAGCCAGGCAATTTCCTCATTAAGCCCCAATAGCTTTTCGATACTGCCGGTAATGTTATCTGACAGATTTTCAGGACTTATCATATCATAACCAAAAATATTTTTTTGGAGTAATGTAATAACTGTAGATTGCTTTCCATTACTTATTACAAGATCTGCATAGACTTTTTTTATTGAACCATCAAAGGTCTGCAGATTAAATGAAGTCAGGTTGTGGTTCTTATTTTGTAGAGAAGATCTGTCAGGATCGATATAGTTATATGTTAATTTATTATAATTTGAATTATTAAGATTACTGGTAATTTGCTTTACCTTATCAGGGTATTCCGATAAGCCTTCTCCCATGGAATAAAGAGAGGAGGAAAGGTATAGATCAAGAGTAATGTTTTTTTGTAGAGAAAGGAGGGCAGAAATCTTTTTACTTATTTTGTTAATATTTCCGGTAATGGTGTATTCAAGATTATTTAATGATGCAACTGAAGGTATTGTTTCCTGCATATTACCATGAATAAGTGTTATACCCATGTATACATTCTGAAGTTTTACTTCGTCATTTTCAATTGTCTGAATTTGGATAGGGGTAATTGAATAATCCGTCGCAAGTCCTTTTATATTTTTTCCCCTTTTATCTGTAGAGGTTCCATCCTTGTTTATTGTATATATCTGATAGTTAAAGTTGTTGTTAGCGGTCAGTGAGTATTCTTCCATTAAATCAGTAAACTCCCTTTGAAGATTGCTGTATCTTCCTGGGAGGTTATCAGAAAAAAATGCTTTTATTGTCAGGGGTTCTTCTAATTTGGATACAGCAGTAATACTTGCGTCTGACAGGGAGTATTTTTTGTTAACTGTCAGATCAAGGCGAAGAAACAGAGTCCCCGAAACTATATTAATTAAAATAAGTACCGCAAAGTAGAGAACAAAGTTAAGTTTAATTGATCTGGTTCCCTCTTTTATAATAAGATATGTGCCGGCAAGAAAAATAATCATTATAGAAACAAAGTAGATGATATCTCTGGAATCTATAACACCTTTGGCAATATTATTAAAATGAAAAACAGAGCCGAGATACTGAAAAAATCCAGTTAGAAACCCGGGAATAAATATAAGTACTAAACTTATCAATGTCAGGAAAAGGGAAGCTCCGGCACTTACAAGAAATGCAATAACCTGATTACGGGTAAGAGAAGATGCCATTATGCCAATAGCAGAATATGCTCCGGCCAAAAGAACAGCACCCAGGTATCCGCCAATTACCGGCCCTGTATCCAGATCACCAAGGATATTAATAAACAGTGGATAAATCAGTGTCGGGATAAGCATTACTACTGCAAAGAAAAGCGCAGCCAGAAATTTTCCACCAATAATATCCATTAGGCTGACAGGAAGAGTTGCAGAAATCTCAAAAGAACCGCTGCGGTACTCTTCTGCAAACATCCTCATTGTTAATGCCGGTATAATAAATGAAAAGATTATCGGAAGAAGGTTAAAAAAGTCCCTCATATCCGCTCTTCCTGAAAGAAAAAAGGTAGAAAAGAAAAACCATCCTGTAAGTACAAGGAACAGAGTAGTTACTACATAAGCTATTGGAGATGAGAAAAATGTTCTGACCTCTCTCTTGAAAATTATAAAAATATTTTTTAGAGACATTTAAACTTCCTTTGTAAGTTCTTTAAAGATATGCTCAAGAGACTTCTTTTCCTGCACCATTTCAAGGAGTATCCAGTCTTCTTTCTTAATCAGTTTATAGATATCAGCCCTCTGATCTTGTTTTGTAGTCAGTGTTACCATAAGTTGTTCTTCTGTTTCCTCAATATCACTTAAGGAAATTCCTTCAAGATTTCCAAAAACCTTTTTGACTTTTTTTGCATCAGTATGTTCTAATTTAATGAGAGTAATATTATCAACAGATTTGTCACCCTTAAGCATTTCCGTTGTTCCATCTGCAACCAGTTTACCTTTGTTCATTATAACAACCCTGTCACAGGTTGCTTCCGCTTCACTTAGAATATGAGTGGAAAAAATAATTGTCTTCTTTTTCCCGATCTCTTTTATAATAGTTCTGATTTCCGCTATCTGGTTAGGGTCAAGGCCGCTGGTAGGCTCATCAAGAACAAGTATTTCAGGATCATCCATAAGAGCCAGAGCCAGTCCTACCCTTTGTTTATATCCCCTGGAAAGAGTAGAAACACTCTTGTGCATCACTTCTCTGATACCGCAAAGATCTGCAAGCTCCTGGAGTCTGTCCACCACCATTGCTGGTGAAATATTTCGTACATCCGCAATAAACTTCAGATAATCATAGACAAGCATATCTGTATATATGGGTGAGGATTCCGGCAGATATCCAATAAGCTTTTTTACTTCGAGGGTATTTTTTTCTGTATCGATACCGTTCACCAAAATTGATCCGGAAGTAGGGTTTATATAACCGGTCAGCATCCTTAAAGTGGTGGTTTTCCCTGCACCGTTAGGCCCCAGAATTCCAAGTATCCGGCCCTCTGGAATTTCCAGACTTATTCCGTCTACCGCCCTGGTTTCCCCAAAAAACTTTGTAATATTGTTAATACTTATCATTAAGCATAACTCCTTCAATAACAATTATTTTCAGTATTATGTTAACCGATTTGAATTACATAAACATTGCATATTTATTACAATTTTGTAATGTTATATTAATTTTACTCTTGTACAATAGATTAAAAAATATTTAATTTGCATCTTGAAAAAATATATAGTTTTCTTATAAAATGTCAATATATTTTGATCTATGAGGTTATTTTTAAATGTTGACTTTTATACTAACAATCTATGAAATGATACTTTTTATTGCAGTCTGCCTGGTTTTATATCCAATAGCTGTGTTACTGTTTATATTTACAGCTCCCTTTGATAAAAAAAGAGTTCTCCTTCATCGTTATTCCTGTTTTTGGGGAAGTCTTTATATATGGCTTCAACCATGGTGGAAAGTTTCCTGGGAGGGGAAAGATTATATTAAAAAAAATAAAGCCTATGTAGTCGTATCAAATCATCAAACACTTATTGATATTATTGTTATATATACTATGTTTAAGCACTTTAAATGGGTTGCCAAAGATTCACTTTTAAAAGTTCCTTTTGTCGGCTGGAATATGGCTCTTAACGGGTATATTATTGTAAAAAGAACTGATGCAAAAAGTCAGATAAAAATGATGAAGAATTCGGAAAAAGTTCTTAAATCCGGTAGTTCTATTATGATATTCCCTGAAGGAACAAGATCTGCTGATGGTACTATGGGCCGCTTCAAGCGGGGAGCATTTATACTCTCTGAAATTGCTGATGTACCTGTTATCCCTATTGCTCTTCATAATGTAGATAAAGCAGTACGAAAAAACAGTCTTTGGCTTAATAAATCCAGAGATATGAAAGCAAGGATATTTCCACCGGTTAATCCAAAAGATTTTAAAAATACCAAAGAGATGTCTGCTGCTGTAAAAGGTATTATTGCCAGTCAGTTGGAAGAATGGAAAAAACTATCTTTATAATGGCCGGGGAAACACTGAAAATAAGCATGGAAACAGCTTTTTTGTTGTTTCAAATTTGACAAATACGATAAACCAGCGTACACTCTATCGTATGAAGGTTACAGCAAACATTGCAGATGGCATAATTGAAGAAGTTAAAGAGCTTACTAATCAATCTACAATAACAAAGGCTATTACTATTGCTCTTAAAGAATGGATTGATCTATATCACATTAAAGTATTAAATACAGAAGTAATGGATGGGCCTCTGGAATTTGAACCTGGTTATTCAGCTGATAGGGTTCGGGAAACAAACAGAAATAGATGATTATACTTGACACATCTATCTGGATTGAATTTCTAAAAGGAAATCCAGAATACAATTCTAAAATAAAACAGATGTTAGAGAGTAATAAAATATTAGCTGTTGATTGTATTTTTGCAGAATTGCTGCAGGGAGTCAGGAATAATAGAGAAAAGAATATTATTCTTTCATATTGGAATTATTTACCTAAAGTGAACGGTAATGGCTTATTTATTGAAGCAGGTTTGTTTTCGAATAATAATAAATTGTCAGATAAAGGAGTTGGATTAATTGATACATTAATCTATATGTATACTTTAAAATCAAATTCTATTTTGTGGACTTTAGATAAAAAACTGATAAAAATTATCTCAGATGATTTAATATATAAGACATGAAGAGATGAGGTGAAAATGAGTTACATTATTGCATTGGATCAGGGAACCACCAGTTCCCGGGCACTT
>JAUVLL010000029.1 GCA_030600745.1 Spirochaetaceae bacterium
CTTCTTCTGTTTGAGTATGAAAGATGGGAAGTTTTTTATTCGATCACTGGTTTATCATCCTGATGTTGGTTTGGCGAGGTATATTAAGATCCGAGGATCAGCAAACCCTTATTCAAAAGAAGACAGGGAGTACTTTGCCATACGTGAAAGTTGTGCTAATCTTAAGCAGCTGGAATCAAAAAGAATCTTACCGCTGGTCTATTCAGCTTAGATTAACAGGGCCCCGCTCTACCCGGAATGGTAGTCGAAATCCTAAGCTATGGCGCCAGAGAATATAATCGAATAGATATTTGTATATTTAGAAAATCAAATTGAAGTAGAGAATCAGATATACATATTGAGAACCACAGAACAAAAATTTGGAACTGAAAATCTATGATATAATGAACTACAAGAATGAATTAAAACTGTAAAGGATATCCTTAGATAAATGTAAACAATGTCCTATAGAGTACAGAGGGGTACAATATGATACAACTTTTAACAGTCGGAGTGATTGGAAAATCGACAAAAGAAAATGAAAAACGAGTAGCAATTCATCCTGAACAAATAAAACATATTCCTCTGAGATTTCGAAAGCATATCACATTTGAGGTAGGATATGGATTGAGATTTGGAATGGATGATAACTCAATAGCCAAACTTACTTCAGGACGAGTTGCTTCCCGAGAGGAAATACTTAAGGATTTTGAATGTGTGATTATGCCTAAGCCATTAATGGAAGATTTGGCTCAAGTACACGAAGGTGCAATTGTTTGGGGTTGGCCACATTGTGTACAACAAAAAGAAATTACTCAAATATCCATTGAAAGAAAATTAACGCTTATTGCTTGGGAGCAAATGTTTAAATGGAGTAGAATGGGTGATAAAAATATGCATATTTTTTACAAAAACAATGAAATTGCAGGTTATGCCGGTGTAAATCATGCTTTAAGTCTTATAGGTGTTGTAGGGAATTATGGGAAACCAAGAAAAGCAGTAGTATTTAGCTTCGGTTCTGTAAGTCGTGGTGCGGTTTATGCGTTGCAAGGTCAGGGAGTAACTAACATTACAGTGTATACCCGTCGAAAACCAACTGATGTAGGTGTTCAATTGCCTGCAATAACATTTAAACAAATGATTAATGACGATTCAGGACATTTGCTATCTGTTGAACCTGGCGGTAGCACTCGCCCGTTTTCAGAAGTATTATCAGATGTGCAAATAATTGTTAATGGCACTCTTCAAGATATTGAGCATCCATTAATATTCGTTCCAGGAGATAAGGCTAATAAATTGATGAAGGGTACACTCATTATTGATATAAGCTGTGACGAAGGAATGGGCTTTTGGTGTGCAAAACCTACAACATTTGAACACCCTATGATTACTGTTGAGGGTAAATTTTATTATTCAGTTGACCACACCCCAAGTTATTATTGGGATTCTGCTTCATGGGAAATATCCGATGCCTTATTGCCTTATCTGCCCATTGTTATGAAGGGACGTAAAGCCTGGGAAAATGACAAAACTATATCAAAAGCAGTAGAAATAAATGGGGGAATAATTCAAAATCAAAATATTATTTCATTCCAAAACCGCAACAAAGAATATCCATATACATTTCTTTAATTGATATTATTGTGCTAAAAGGTACAACTACAGATGACTCCAGGATAAAAACTTAATTACCTTAAGGAGGAGATAATTAAATGGAATTCTTAACATTTCAATCAAGCAAAAGTGAGGAAATAAAAAAGCTATTCACTAAGGTGTTTTCAGACTCAGAAGGACAAGCAGAAGGCGAGTTAATAGGAAACTTAACTTATGACATAATGACCGTAACTGATGCTCAAGACCTTTATGGTTTTATTGCCACTGAAAATGAACAAATCATCGGCGGTATTTTTTTTACAAGGTTGACTTTTCAAAGTGGAGTAAATGCTTTTCTCCTATCACCTGTAGCCATACATACAAGCTACCAGGGAAAAGGTATTGGTCAAAAATTGATAAACTTTGGCATTAACCACTTAAAAGAAAACAGAGTAAGCATAGTATTTACCTATGGCGACCCTAATTTTTACTCGAAAGTCGGTTTTAAATTAATTACCGAAAAAATAGCAAAAGCTCCCTTGAAACTAACGTATCCGGAAGGATGGCTTGCTCAATCATTGGATGGTGATGAAGTTGAACCAATTGCAGGTATTTCATATTGCGTAGAAGCATTTAACAAACCTGAAATCTGGTAAGAGCTTTTTTTGGGTGGCACCAGCACATAACAAATCACTACACTGGATTTTTACTCCGCTGGGCTCCCTGAAAACCAGTGAGCTCAGACGTTACCTTGCCAAATTTGAAAAATGTTAGATTTGTACATCGGAAGCAAAGAAATTAAACAAAATGTTTAAAGGAAGAGAATCCAAATGGTTGAATTTGACTTTGGAGCCTGTTTGCGGTTGCTGACTTTGAATTTACGAATAATTCTACTCTGACAACTGTTATAATCACCGATGGAAGATTAAAAATCTGATAAATTCATCCCAATGGTAGCAAAATAATAAAGTAAAAAAAACAGAATAACCAAAGATGAAACTTGTATTATGGATGCATATATGCTACCATATTGTTAGTGAGAGTTACTGTTGATACAAATATAATATTTCAGGCTTTATACAGCAGTACAGGTGCATCACATCAAATTTTAAAGATGATAAGAACTGGAGAACTGTCTTTAGCAATTTCAATACCAGTATTTAAGGAATATCAGGATGTATTAAAAAGGAAGAGATCTCTGGATTTTATAGGGAAAACAGAAGAGGAAATTGATACAGTATTGGAATTTATAGCATTAGTAGCTGAGCCATTTGTAATGAATTATTTGTGGCGACCAAATCTTAAAGATGAAAAGGATAATATCTTTGCAGAATTGGCTTTCAATAGTGGAAGTGAATTTCTTATTACAAAGAATATACGAGATTTTACTATAGGGAATGAATTAAAACTGGAATCATTTGAAGTAATTACCCCAGGAGATTTATTGTCTAGATGGAGGAGAGATAATGAAAAAGAATAAGAATGTTATGACAATACGGGTTCCGGAGAATTTAAAAGAAAGAATTGAGAAATTTGCTTTACTACAGGGAGTTTCTATAAATCAGTTTGCTTTATATACTTTTACAAAAGAACTTGCAGAATTAGAAACAAATAAATTTTTTAGAAATGAATTAAAAAGTAAAAAGAAAGATACACTGAAGAATTTTGATTTATTAATGAGTTCTATTCCTGAAAGAGAAAATCCAGAATGGGATAAAATACGAGAATAAAATATAAACAGAAAGTAACAAACACATGAAACGGAAAGCTTCTCGTC
Organism: Spirochaetaceae bacterium; assembly: GCA_030600745.1. Lineage (GTDB taxonomy): Bacteria > Spirochaetota > Spirochaetia > B11-G9 > B11-G9 > JAJRQE01. The sequence continues at coordinate 3,350 of JAUVLL010000029.1, forward strand.
GCAAGCTCCTGTGAGGCTTCCGCTCATGCTAAGTGTTGAGGCTGAAGAAAAAGTGTAAATTTTGCTATCTTTCCGGGAATTCCCATGGTAAAATTTAATTAGACTGGGGGAATAAAAATGGGAAGATATAAAGAATATTTTTATTTTCATATAGTAGTGGCATTACTTCCAGTCGAGACATCGCTTTGCTTTGTCTGGAGAATATAATCTGCATGGCATTGTCAGCAGATACCACTCCGCATTATACAACAATAGCCGATTTTATTTGGAACTGGAATTGTAACTTTTATAATATTCATCCTTTCAAAAAATAGAGAGACTGGGTTGTTTAAATATAGTGGTTTATTTCAACGTCTAAATTTGATTATTTTATATGGATGTTTAATCCTTAATTTCATATTAATGACAACAACTTAATATTGTTTAAAATGCTATGGACAATTGTTAAAAAGAACACATAGCAAATCACAGTTCGGGAACATACACTGGCCTGATCAATTCTTCTCCACTTGTTATCTGCATCTTGAGATAGATGGCCAACTTCTCAGCATCAATTTTATCCGTCTTCTTCTCTAATATATTGGCTATAGACTGGCGCAAAAGCCTCTTAACCTGCTATTGACCACTCCGCAAGCTTACCCTTACAATATGATTCATCGGAGGCTGGTCGGAAGTAAGCTTACCTGGTCGGGGACTTCGTCCCTGCTCGGCTATGCGACCTTCCTCCTCGCCAGTGAGTCGTACCGGAAGGATGAAGTCCTGAGGAACGATCTCAGCAACCATAGGAGTTATAAATGCAGGTTCTGCCTATCGCAAGCGGGAAAGGGGGAGTAGGGAAATCTCTGTTTGCCGCTAATGTTGCAATAGCTCTTGCTCAGGCAGGGAAAAAGGTAATACTGGCAGATTTGGATCTGGGAGCTTCAAACCTTCATCTGATACTTGGAACAGGATCTATAAAAGATGGGATTGGTACATTCCTTTGTAATTCTAAAATCAAATTTCAGGATATCATATTTGATACTGAGTATAAAAACCTCCAGTTCATTCCAGGAGACGGTGAAATCCCGGGAATGGCCAATCTTACAACTGAGCAAAAAACAAAATTGATTCGAAAACTTTACCTCCTGGAAGCTGATTATCTTATCCTCGATCTTGGTGCAGGCAGTAGTTTTAATACTGTAGATTTTTTTCTTAGTTCTTCAATGGGAATAATAGTTACCTCACCATCCCTGACAGCAACCCTCAATGCATATCTGTTTCTAAAAAATGTGGTTTTCCGCCTTATGTCAACATCTTTTAAAAAAGACTCATGGGCAGGAAAGTACTTTGAAGGATTGATACAGGAAGGGAAGAGTTTTCAAAAAGTATATATACCAAAACTGATAGAGAAAATAAAATCTGAAGATCCTGAAAGCTATACCACATTTATGAAAAGTATGGATATTTTTAAGCCCATGCTTATTATGAATATGCTTGAGGATCCAAAAGATAGCCAGAAAGCAGTAAAAATACGCAGATCCTGTAAAGAATATATTGGAGTGGATTTAGAACACCTGGGAGTAATGTACTTTGATCATCTTCAGGAAATTGCCTTAAATTCCAGATTGCCAATTACCATTTATAAACCAGGTTCTATACTCAGTCAGGCAATCTACAGGATTGCCGATAAAATTATTGAAAAAGGGGAAGAATTGAATGCCCCTCTGGATATATCAACTTTAAACAACAGCTATCAGACAGCTGAAATGGAAGCCGAAATTGATTATGGCAGCAAGGCCGAAGCTATGGAAAATTTACTTCACAGCGGAACCCTTACTGAAGGAGATCTTATTGAAACAATCAGATCCCAGCAGTATGAGATAAATACACTGAAAAAGGAAAATTACTTCCTAAAAGCCCAATTTTTAAAGGCTTCCGGCAGTTAACTGGAGGTAGAGGTACTTTGATTTGAAAGGTAATTTACAACTGGAGTTTAATAAAAACAAAACAACTGTCGAACTCGTATTCTATCCGGATAAAGATGGTGGGGAATGGTCAGAGAAACGAATAAAAGCACTCCTTGAAGGCGGAGGAATAAAAAAAGGAATTATATCCGATAAAATTAAAGAAGCCGAAGAAGCAATTAAGAAAACAGAAAGTAAAGTAAGGATGCTTGTAGCTGAATCAGAAGCTCCTGTGCCAAAATCAGAGGGTACATACCAATGGGAAATTCCTGAAATTCCCTCAGATTTAAGTTCAGATGCGGAAAGAATTTTCAAGGTTGCATTTGACCCGGAAATAACAATCGATCGTGTAAAAAATATTAAAGTTCAAAAAAAAGTAAAACAGAAATCAAAACTACCTTTCGGGAAAGCTAAAGAAGGTATAGTAACTACAATAGAGAAAAAAGTTATCAAAGAATCAGTAGAAGTAAACCCCGAAGTTATCATGACGGGATGGGCTGATTCAGATGATATTCTTGCTACCAGAGGAGAAGCTGAAGAAGGTAAACCCGGTATTTCTGTTCTGGGAGAAGAACTAAAAGTTCAAACTCTTGAATTCTTTCCAGGAAAAGGGATAAAGAAAATAAATAATGAATTGATTGCTGAATATTCAGGGTTTATCAGAAAAGGTGAAAACTGGATAGAAATAATACCATTCAGGCATAAGTTCTGGGCGGTTACGCTGTCTAAGGACAAAGCAACTGCCTATTTGAAGATATGTCCGGAAGCAAAACAGACATCAACTCCTTCTTCAAATAGTATTATTGAAAAGGCAGTATCCCTCGGCATACCCAGTAAGAATATTATCAGTGAATCTTTAATTTCCAGGATAATAAAGGAAACAATAAGTTCCGGATCTTTACTTGAAAACTTCTCTTTAACAGGAGATCAGGATTCCTCCTATTCTGTAACAGCATCGAAAGATGGGCTAAAGGGTCTTTTAACAATGATGAAAGGCAGTGGGAACGGGAAAGCCCTTAAACTTAATGAGATCGGTGAAGCAATTAAAAAAAGTGGATTTCAGGGACTCGATTTCCAAAAGATAAAAGAAGATATTCTCGCTTTTTACAAGAGTCCCGGTCTGGAGATGAAAGATTATGTACTTATCGAAGGAAAAGCACCGGAAAAAGGTGAAGAAGTATCTTTCAGTATTGAATGCGTAATGATGAAGACAAAAGAGTTAAGTGATCATAAGGAAAAGATAAAAAAAGACTACGGTAAGAGAAAACCTGCAGGAATAGAATCCCTGGATAATTATCCCTTTGAAAGTTGTAAGAGTATTGGAGTTATTGAAAAGGGTGGAACAGCTGTAGTGTTCGGTTCATCAAAACCTGGTACTGCCGGGAAAGACATTTACGGGAAAGTACTTCCCGGTCTCCCGGGTGCAATTCCTAATTTGACTATACTCGAAAATCTTGTTCGAAAAAATGATCTGCTAATCGCTGAAATTGATGGATATCTTGATATTTTTAAAGACGAAGAAGGAACTGCAGTCAGAGTAAGACCATCGGAAAATGAAATAATAGCTATTGAAATTTCAGAAGATAAAATGGACGCATACCTGTCGATTCCTGAAAACAGCAGCAATCCCATTACTGTCGATGAAATAAAGGAAAAGCTTAATGAAGCTGGAGTAACTAAAGGGTTAAAAGAAGAGATACTCAGGAAAGCAGTAGAGACCAGTAATGAAGGAGAGATTCTGGAAAGAGTGGTTATTGCATCAGGAGAAGCACCTGTCGAACCTGGTACAAGCAGACTGAATATGAAAATAAAGGTCGCAGATGATACTGCTGTCACTTTACTGGCAAACGGCAGTGCGGACTTTAAAAATCAGGATCGAATCACAGCTATAACCAGGGGCGATCTTATTGGAGTAATCCTGTCACCAAAAACAGAATCAAGAGATGGATGGGATGTTTGCGGAGCAATAATAAAGGCACAGGAAGTTCCACCATTAAAAACTGAAATAGGCAATGGTATTAAAGAAAAAGAGTCAGATAATGGAGATATTTCTCTAATTGCCGAAGTATCAGGAGAACTTATCCAGGATGGAGATAAGCTGTATATTAATGAATTCCATATGGTTAAGGGTGATGTTGATTTAAAAGAAGGTAATATCAAATTCCCCGGTTCAGTAAAAATTGGCGGTTCTGTAACTCAGGGATTTTTTATTATATCTGGTGGTGAGGTGCAGATAGCCGGTGGTGTCGAAGCTTCACTGATTTCTGCAGCTGAATCAATAATTATCGGACAGGGTGTTGTCGGCGGAGGCAAAGCCATTCTGAGATCAAAACAGGATATAGAAATGTCCTTTGCAGAACAGGCTACCCTTTTGGCAGTGAGAGATATCAAAGCAAAGAATTCATGTCTTCGATGTAAAATTAAATGTAATGGTAAAGTCCTGCTCGTTGGAGACAAAGGTAATCTCATTGGAGGAAATACCAGGACAACCGGTGGTATAGATGTTGGAAATCTGGGAAATGATAAAGGTGCCAAAACAGAAGTTTCTTTTGGACAGAACTATCTTATACAGGACAGAATAGAGCTGGAAGAGAAGGAAGTTGAAAAAATCAAGGCTCAATTAACAAAACTTGATCTGACAATGCATCAGCTTGAAAAAGAAGGAAACAGGATACGGCTAAAAAATACAAGGCTCCAGAAAGTTAAACTTATGAAAATTATGGAAAAAAGGGGCATACGACTGTTTACCCTCAGAGAAAGATTTGAGGAGCATTTCCCTTCTGAAATTAAAATAAGGGGAACTATATTCCCGGGAGTTATGCTGGAAAGCCATGGAAGATATCATGAAATAACTTCCGAAAAAAAGAACCTGATTATAACTTTCAATCTTGAAACAGGAAAGATCGAAGAAACCCCTATTAAAAAGGAAAATAAATGATTGCATTTCTTAACTATCCAAACTGGATAAAACCCGTTATTATTCCGGGGCTTCCATTTCATTGGTATGGGCTGATGTACCTTTTTGCCTTTGGAACAACCTATCTATTATTTAAATATCAGGTAAAGAATGATAAACTTGAAATAAGCGATGATGATATTGTTAATATATTCTTCTGGACTATTCTTGGATTGATAATTGGAGCCAGAATATTTTCTACCCTTATCTATGATACAAGCGGTTTATACTGGAGAAAACCATGGCTCATATTCTGGCCTTTTAACTCATCCAGGCAGATGATTGGTCTTCAGGGAATGAGTTATCATGGTGGTCTTATTGGCGCTATTCTGGGATTGCTGATATATGTACGAGTTAAAAAACTTTCTTTTCTTAAGATTGCAGATTTGATTGTAGCAGGAATTCCGCTAGGCTATACTTTTGGAAGACTTGGTAATTTTATAAATGGAGAGTTATGGGGCAGAGTTACAGATGTCAGATGGGGTATGATTTTCCCTCATGCACCTTCACTGCCGACAAATCTGGAGTGGGTAAAAAATCTGGCAGATAAAACAGGAATATCGTATCTGGGTATAAATGCGGTAAATCTTCCAAGACACCCATCTCAATTGTACGAAGCCTTTTTTGAAGGGATCTTCCTCTGGGTTGTTATCTGGTTTATTTTCAGAAAAAGAAAGAGTTTTGACGGTATGCTTCTTGGGATTTACCTGATTGGATATGGAATAATTAGGTTCATCATTGAATATTACAGAGAACCCGACGGAGATCTGGGATTCATTATTTTTCAGCTTTCCATGGGTCAAATTTTATGCTTCCTGATGATAGTACTGGGAATAGTTATTCTTTTTTATGCTAAAACAAGAAAGAACCTCCCTGAAAAAGAATCTTCCAGCAATAAACACAAAAAACTTTCCGGACGAAAACTTCAGAAGCGAATAAAAAAGGGGCTATAGTGGAATCCCCTATAAAAAGTTTCAAAATTGCCCGATTGGCAACTCCTTTCCCATACTGCACACTCAGTATAGTTAGTTATAAGGGGAAGGAGTCAATATATGAGAAATGACATCAATAGCAATATGCTGACCAGATCTGTAGAATCAGGTTATAAAGAGCGCAGTGTAGATATTGACCCCCTGGCATTTTACCTGAAACAGATATCAAATTATCCATTACTATCCCGGGGTGAAGAATCAGAATTAGGTAAAAATATTCAAACCCTGAAAAAGGAAATTTCAAAACTTGAAAAAAAATATAAATACAATGAAACAAATTCCGAAAACTATTGTTTGGAACTAAAAGAATTTAAAGATAGATTTTCTGAGTATCGCGAAAAAATGATCACTTCAAATTTAAGATTGGTAGTTTCTATTGCAAAAAAATTTCAATACAGGGGATTAAGTCTTCTTGATCTGATCAATGAAGGAAATATTGGCCTTATAGAAGCTGTTGAAAGATTTGATTATACAAAAAATTGCAGATTCTCAACTTATGGATCCTGGTGGATTCAGCAGGCAGTTCTAAAAGCAATAGCCAATAAAGGTCGAACTATTAGAATTCCAATACATATTCTTAACTCCGTTCAAAAATGTCACTCTGTTATCAAGTATTTATCCGGACAATACAACAGGGAACCGGAAATATATGAAGTTGCCGAATATTTAAACATCAGTAAGGATAAGGTGGAAATATATTTGTCCTATGGAAGTGAAATTACTTCCCTGGATACCTCAATTGATGATGAGAAAACAACTTCTCTTGCAGATCTTATAAATGATGACCATTATGCACAACCTTTTGAAACTGCTTTTACTACCACACTGCAGAATATTCTGGATTCTTCCCTTAGCGAACTTTCCCCAAGAGAAAAATCAATTATTAAATTACGCTATGGATTATCCGGAGAGTGCCCTCAAACACTGGAAGAGATTGGAAATATTATGGGTATCACCAGAGAAAGGGTAAGACAGATACAGAATAAATGTATAAAAAAACTTAGAACATTTACAGAAATCAGGGAATTAGAATCAGTTATAATTTGAAATCTGATAAATACCTTCAGCTCCGCCTCCTGCAAGGGCAGGAGCATACTCATCTTTTCTCCTCATATCTTAATAATACACATATTTTATAGGGTTATGTTGATTAATTTTTTACTCAAATATGATATGCTGAAACATAATGAAATATAACTGCATAATAATCGGGTCCGGGCCTGCGGGGTTTTACTCAGCTCTCAGCTGTGCAAAAAATGGATACAAAACTGCAATTGTAGAGAAAGAGTATTTTGGCGGTACCGGATTCAGAACAGGATGCCTGCCGGTAAAAAGAAATCTTGACGTTTTACGCAAAGTGGAAGAAGCAATATCCATCTCTTCCGGAGATATATCTCTGGATCCTGATTTCAAAGATAATCTGCTTAAGAATACTGAAACTTACATGTCCGGTGCTGAAGATATGATTATCAAACGTCTTAAAGAAGCAGGAATTGATATATTTACAGGCAATGGCCGTTTTATCGATGCAAAAACTTTCCTGATAAATAATAAAAAACTGGAAACTGATTACTTTATTATTGCAACAGGAACATCCCCTGCAGCCCCTCATGGAATAACACTGGATGGAAAGAGAGTAATAAGTCACATTGAAGCACTCAAATTTCAAAAACCCCCTGAAAAAATGACAATAATTGGGGGCAATGTAGAGGGAATAGAAATGTCCTCTCTTTTTTCTTCTTTGGGCACTGAAATAACCGTTATAGAACAACTTGATTATTTATTAGATGGTACAGACCGGGATTTAATAGAACCAGTGGTAGATAATCTTATTTCAAGGGGTGTCACTTTTTTAACAGGGGTAAAAGCAAAATCAGTGGAAGTAAACGGACAACAAGCATCTGTTACACTTGGTTCCGGAGAAAAAGTGGATACAGAAAAAGTACTTGTCACCGGTTTCAGACAGATAAATATTCCTGACGGGATTGAAACAACAGGGATTGAATATTCAAAAGATGGAATTCAGGTAAATAAAAACCTTCAAACGAATATCCCGTCTATCTTTGCTGCAGGTGATATTAACGGTATTCATGGTATGGCTCATATAGCAATTCAGCAGGGAATGCTTATTACTGAAGGGCTGAAAGGGAAGAAAGTGATCAGGGATTACAGCTCCCTTCCAAGAGCAATGTTTACACTTCCGGAAATAGCGGGGGCAGGAAAACAGGAATGGGAACTGCAAAAAGAAAATACTCCCTACCAGATTACAAAACATCCCCTGAAAGATACTTGGAGAGGATTTTCACGTCAAATTGATTCAGGATTTATTAAGTTAATTTTTACTGATAAAAATCTATTAACCGGAATATGGATGACAGGGGCTGATGCCTCTGAAACTTTATCTGCTTCCGGTCTGTTAGTAGGACAGAATCTTAGCGATTCGATTATAATGGATAATCTGTTTATCCACCCAACCCAGGGAGAGGGTGTTTCTGAAGCTCTTTTCAAGACAACTATCCGGATTCCCCGATAATAATTATCTGATAGCTATAACAGTACAACTCACAGCACAAGCAAACAATTTTTAAATAAATTGTTCTTGCACAACAAAAAAAAGTGTACTAACCTGTGAACAGATGATACGGATAGTTTTCATCGGCAATGATAAAAAATGTTTATCAATTATAAAAATGTCGATTCACAACATAAATATCTCTCTAATACCATCCAATCCCGAAACAATTGTGTCTCTTAATAAAATTAACCCCGATATTGTTATTATTGACCTGGATGTACAAGACGATAAGTGTTCACAGCTAATCACCAAAATTCAAAACATGATTTATACACCCACAATATTAGTAACAGGTATTTTCAGCAACCCTGTAAAGATTATTAAAGCAATCAAAATGGGTGCACTCGAATATATTCCAAAACCTTTTACCCCGGAGAATCTTCTTATATTGAAAAATGCTATTAGTAAATCAATCAGTATAGTTCTGATAAATAATAAAGACTGCAATAATAACAACTCTCCTTTTATTAATCGTATTATCGGTTGTTCAAAACAAATACAGAGTGTCAAAGAACTAATGCTGTCCTATTCCAAATCCGGAGCATCAATACTGCTTCTTGGTGAAAGTGGTGTAGGTAAAAATCTCATAGCCGAAACTATTCATAAACTATCAAAACGAAGCAGCTCCCGGTATATACCAGTACATACAGCAGGGATCCCCTCTACTCTTATCGAATCTGAGCTGTATGGAACAAATACAGGAGCATTTACAGATGCAAGATCAAGACCCGGATGTTTTGAATCCGCCAGCAAAGGGACACTTTTCCTTGACGAGATTGGAGAATTACCTCTATCATCCCAAGTAAAACTGCTTAGAATACTGGAAGAAAAAACAATTACCAGACTTGGTGGAGCCAGACAAATTCCTATCGATGTTAGAATAATATCAGCAACAAATATTGATCTTTCCAAAGCAGTACGAAACAAATTATTCAGACAGGATCTTTATTACCGTATTAATACCCTGACAATAAGCATACCTCCATTAAGAGAGAGGAAGGAAGACATTCCCGTTCTGATTGATTTTATCCTTAAGGAACCTGGTTCCAAACACAGCATAACCACTTCCGGCGTAGAAAAACTTATAGATCATTCCTGGCCTGGAAATATCAGGGAATTAAGGAACACCCTGGAAAGATCGAAAGCATTGGCCGGTGAAATTACCCGAATAGATGAAAATCATATTAAAATCGATGAAGGATAAGAAATTTTGTATTTTTCTCCTTGACCCGAAGGAGTTCCCATCTTAGTATAGCTATACATAATACGTTTTTCCAAGTTTCAATTTCTAAAGAGTAATCCATGAGTTGAAACCGATAGGGTTTTACTGGAAACGGTACTGCCTCCCGTGTTTGGAAAGGAAATGATGTTGAACAAACGATCTCTTTTTTTAATAATCCTGTTTATTCCAGGGGTTTTATTCTCCAGGGAATTTCATTTTAGCAGTTTCCGGCTCAGTTCAATTACAAATAACTCTTCTATTGGGTCATCAATGATTTCCCATAACTCCCAGTGGTATCAGGGTTATTCCCTACTGGAAACCCTTCCTCTGATGGAAGAAGTTTACCGAATGGAAATACACACAAACAATAGTACTTATATATTAAAAAAAGATGATCTGGCTGAATATTGGGGAGAATCTTATTTTCTTCAGAATGGAGAGGTTTATGATTTTTTATTCCAGGGAGAATTATACCAAAACATCATAGAAATCCTCTTCCTGGGGACTCCCATGGAATCTACCAATCTGGAAATTTGGTTAAGTTGGGAAGGAATCAGTGAACTTAAAGATGAAATTAATCATTTTGCTGAAAAACACAACTTATCTATTCATACACTGGAAGTTTCCAAACCGGATTCAAAACTAATAGCGGTTTTAAGAGCACGGGGGAAGGTCCCGGATCTGGTAATGCTCAAGTCCAGTGCAGTAGAAAATCTTGTACAGTCCCGGTCGATCCAAAATCTGAACTATATTAAGCTGCCTTCTATAATCCCTCAGGGAAGGAATGCATTCACCCTGAAAGAAAAAATATGGGGTATCCCATTTTACATGGATACCCAAATTATCTTCTTTAATAAAAATCTGATACCTAATCCTCCAACTGAAGAATGGACTCTGGGGGAGATGGAGAGTATTGCCCAATCACTTCTAAAACAAAATATTCATCCTATGGTATGGAATGCATATGGTTCCAACTGGCTCATCCCTTTCCAGAAGGCTTTTGGAAAAGAAACCCTTCTTAATCAGGATGGTTCAATTACTGTTTTTGATTCTCCAACAGAAAAAGCACTTAATTATATAGTAGGATTAAAAGAGAGGAATCTTCTGGTTCCAATGGAAAGAGATGCTATGGACGCCCTCTTTATTGCAGGCAAGGTAGGAATGATTATTTCCGGTTCCTACGCTATCCCCTATTTCAAATCTCTGGGACTCAATTTTGGGGTGCTCCCCTTCCCTGTCAATCATAAAAACGGAATGGCCCTCTCCCCTCTTCTGGATTTCAAGGGATTTTCCATAACCAGACAGACCCAATCTCCAATACTTGCAAGAAGACTCCTTCAACATCTCAGTGGTGCCGGAGTACAGCAAAGATTTTGTCCGGAACTCGCAAAACTCCCGATAAGGAATGATGTTCTGAATATTCCCGGAATCTCCTATGAATACCTTAATGTAATAAAAAAGACTGTAGATGCAGGAATTGTAATCCCCCCGGAACATGTCTACAGTATCTATAAAAATAATATGTGGAAACTTTTAAGGTTTGCTCTTTCCGGCAGAATGTCTGTAGAAGAGACACTGAAGAAAGGGCAGATACTTATGGAGAATACAACATTAAATCAAAGATAAGTAAAGGAGAGAAAAGTGAAAAAAAATGTATATTTTCTGTTAGTGGCAATTCTTCTGGTATTAACCAGCTGTGCCACTGAAAGTGGCAAAACAGATTTACCAGCCACAACAGATACAGAAATAGATACGGTTTCAACCGCAACACCAAAGGGCAGTGGATGGATGATCTCCCTCCGGGGTGTCCGGGAAGATGAACTTTGGCAAAGCCATTTCGAATCATGGAAAGATGAAAATAGTTCCTATACTGAGATGAAACTGGAAAAGAAAGGAGAAATGAAACTCTACGGAGGAATCCTCCTTAAAGACATAATAGCTATGGTAGATGACCCCTCCGGAGGAATGCCTTATGAATTCCAGGAAACTCTCTGGAAAGAGGGTTACGATATAACCCTGACTGCAGCTGACGGGTACAGTGCAACCTTCTCTACCCTGGATGCCTCTGCCGAAGAAATTCTCCTGGTTGATACTATCGATGGAGAGCCGGTTGCCCCTGGGATTGCAGGAAATATCAGCAGCAAAGCCTGG
>JAUVLL010000279.1 GCA_030600745.1 Spirochaetaceae bacterium
ATTCTTCCTGATGAGATTATCCATTTTAAGGAGTGGAACCCCTGGAATGAGATTCGGTATTAGTGGAATGTTAGAATAATAGTGATAAAATAATTTTTCTATTTACTAGACATATGTTAAGTAGTATTATTGAAATATGAAACGTACACAACGCACAACCGGGTTTGGTTCTCCTGCAGAAGCATATGCAGATAATGATATTGACTGGAACAGACTCCTGTTGCCAAAGCCCCATGCCATGTATTTTTTTTCGGTAAGGGGCAGCGAATATGATGAATTTAATATAAATGATAAAGATCTTGCGATAGTTGACTGTTCCCTGGTTCCGGAAATCGGGGATTTAGTTATTTTAACTGAAGATGGTGAGTTTCGTATTGGAGATTACACCGGCAGTGAACCTGAGATTATAGGGGTGGTCAGCCGCCTGGTGCGCCTTTTGAGATTACCATGATTGGATTGGTTGACTGTGAAAGCTTTTATTGTTCCTGTGAGAGAGCCTTTAGGCCGGATCTAAAGAAAACACCTATTATAGTTCTATCAAACAATGATCACTGGATAATTGCCCTGAATTTCGAGGCAAAAAACCTGGGATTGAAAAGGGGTGTAAGATTTAAAGAGGCCCTTCCAATAATCAATGAAAATAGTGTTGTCTTCTTCTCTTCAAATTATACCCTCTATAGTGATATCTCCTGGAGAGTGATGGAAACCCTCCGGGATCTATCCCCAGGGGTTGAATCTTACTCTATCGATGAAGCATTTATTGATCTTTCCGGCTTTAAAAACCTTGCTGTCTATGGGGAGACGATCCGCAGGACTATTAAAAAACAGACCCTTATACCTACTACTGTAGGTATTGCCCCGACCAAAGCCCTGGCTAAAACAGCTCAGAGACTGGCGAAAAAGGATACGGGCATTCATGTATTAGAAACCCAAAAGGAGATAGCTGAGGCGTTGGAATTAACTCCAGTAGAAGATATCTGGGGTATCGGCAGAGCATATGCAGAGAAACTGGAAGCAGCCGGTATTAAGACAGCAACTGAGTTTATAAAGATTCCCGGATGGATTGTAAAAAAGGAGATGACATCAGTTGGCTGGAGACTGCAGAGAGAGCTGAAAGGGATTCCCATGGCTGATTTAAAGATAGAAGCTGATCCCAGAAAGGGAATAATCAGCGCAAGACAGTTTAGGAGTCCTGTCCAGGAACTTTCAATACTCTACGAGGCAATATCCTACTATGCGGAATTGGCTGTAGAGAAGTTAAGAGCACAGGAATGTACAACAAACTCTGTTACAGTATCTCTGGAATCATCGGGTTCCGGGGGACGTAACGGCAGGCATGCTTCTATAGAAATTGCTCCAACAGATTATCTTCCTGACATAATCTCTGCTGCCCGGTCCTTACTGAAAAAGCTTTACTCTTCCGATCTTGAATACTGGCGGACAACGATCTTTCTTTTTGGTATAGAACCCATAACCGGCAGACAGATGAATTTCTTTTATGGTGACAACAGAAAGAAAACAGTTCTATCCGAAAAGGTGGATGAGATAAACAGCAAATTGGGACAGCATACAGTACACCCCTGTGGAAGTGAGTTCAGAACGGACTGGGGAATGCGAAGGGCTTATCTGTCTCCCTGTTACACCACCAGGATTAAGGATTTTCCGGTTGCACACTGGTAAATACAGAAAAAATTGGTTAACTTAACAGTGAGGTTAGGCTATGTGTTTTAATGCTTCTCTTGCGCAGACAATAGAGATTCTCGAAAAACAGTTTAATGTAGTTATTGATGGTGATGATCTTAAACAGATATATTTCCAATCTGCTTTTTCATTGCCATACTGGCCTTTGCTGAAAGCAGAAGATCCAAAAATATTCAGATTTCTCCAGTGGGGACTAATTCCATTTTGGATAAAAAATATGGAATCGGCCAAACAGATCCGGCTAAAAACATTAAATGCCAGGTTTGAAACATTGAATGAAAAACCCTCCTATCGCAATCCGGCAGATAATAATCGCTGCGCTATTGTTGTAGACGGATATTTTGAATGGAAGGATGTTAATGGGAAAAAACACCCCTACCACCTCTATATGCCTGGGAAGGAACCCTTTCTTCTGGCAGGAATCTGGGACCGTTGGGTTAACAAGGAAAACAAGGATGTTTTTGAAACTTTCTCTGTAGTTACAACAGAAGCAAGAGGAATAGCAGCAGAGATTCACAATACAAAAAGGAGAATGCCTTTTATTTTGAATGATAAAAGTCTTGATTTATGGATGGATCGGGGAAATGGTTTTAAGGATATCAGGGAAAAACTTGTTCCTTCCTGGGAGGCTCTACAGGCTCATCCGGTATCCAGGCTTCTGACTTCCAGAACTAAGAAAACAAATGTCCCGGAGGTTCAGGAAAGGAACAAGGGAATTATAATATAAATTTATAGTAGTTTTCTATGAAAACCCATGATAAAATGGAATAAAAGCGATGAAACACAAAAGTATAGAGGAGATTTTAAACTTCACCATAGAAGAAAGCATTAAGAACTATAGGGATACAGAGCAAGGGAATTATATTGCCCGATATGAGTTGTTAATGCTGGATATTATTGTAGGTAGGTTTAAGCATCACGGGCACCTGAATGATACAGATTATAAAAATATGGAGTATTTGATCTGGGGGTTTATTGTGGAGAGGGGTTGGGCGAGAAGTATGCCAGATATATAAAAGTCATATGAAACTACAAAAGAGGGATTATCATGATAATAAAACCTGAGAATTACTCTAATTATGCAATAAATCAATTCCATTTATTAGGTAATAATGAGACAGGATTATCTAAGGCATTTGCTTATTTGCTCTCGAAAAAACCAAGCATTATGTTTAAATTTTTGCGATATATTGGATTGCCATTAAAAAAATCAGATAGCCTTTATAGTTCGATTTTAATCCAAACCGAAAGAAAGAGGACACAGGGTCGAACTGATATTGAAATATTAAGTAAAAATAAATTTCATGTCATCATAGAATGTAAAGTTGGAAATAATAAAATTGACAAACAAAGAGAACAATACCTCAAGTCATTTGCAAATGTACCAGATAAATATCTATGCATTTTAACTCAAACAAATGATTATAAAAAGCAATTATATGATGATGTTTCTGTTAAGAATATGGGTTGGATTGATATAGATAATCTTCTTGATGATAAAGAATTTGAATCAGACGAATTGGTTAAAGATTTTCAAAGCTATTTAAGAAGGGGATATAAATTGAGAGATCAAAAGGAAATACTAGTTCAGGACTTAAGCGACTCCACTGAAATGAAAAAATATAAAGAGTATAATGTATATAGACGTCAAACTATTTTTGGAAGTCCATTATATTTTTCACCATATTTTACAAGAAATGCCGAACAAGAAGAGGGCGAAGGAATTTCATATCTTTCAAAAATACTTGGCATTATAACAGCTAAACCAGATGAAATTGAATCATTTAAGGATGATCTTAAAATATTTTCAGACTCAAAAAATGATTTAATAGATAAATGGCTTAAAGGTGTGAACTTGGATGAGGAAGATACCGTATATACTTATTTTTTCCTGGATGATCCTGTAAAACTTAATACACCACTATTAAAAGATGGAGGAATTGAAAAAGGTAGAGGAAAGAACTGGATAGCCGCTAATATTCCAAAAAATCGTTGTGTGACCTTTGAGGAATTTACAAAGAGAATGGCTAAGACATAATGTTTCCAGAGCTTTATATTGTATTGTGGTTGTAAGTGGTATATAAATTGAATATCTGCGGCCAATATCTGATAATTATTTGGAAAATAAGTAAGGATTATAAGTGAAGAAAATAATAATGCAACAAATCCCATTGATTAACTTAAGGATGGAAGTTGCAAATTATGTAGGGTTATTTAACAATAAAGAATTTTGTTCTCAATTTTATCGTCCTTTAAAAAAGAATGAACCTATAAGCACGATTTATGAAAGTTGGTATGGAAGAGGAGAATTATTTTTATCACGAATAGTACGATCATCAATACTAAACATAGAATCAGCCGTTTGCAGTTGTGTTTTTTTTGAAGCAAGATTTAGAGGGATATTAGATTCAAAAATAAAAGAAGCGACTAATAATCCGTTTACCCTTGGAGGAAAAGGAACAGCAATAAATTTTTATGATAGGCTTCCGGCATTAATAGACGAAAACTTAAAATTATCGAAAATAGATGTTGAATTATGGAAGGAAACAAAGTACTTTTATAACGATATTCGAAATCCATTATTCCATGGAAAAGAACTAAAAGACAATAATCCAGAAAATATTAAAATTATTTTAAATTACATTCTCAAACTCTTTGATTGGTTGGATTCATGGTTTAATATGAACAAACTAGTTAATAATGCTGATAAATTATCTAATATACCTGAATTTGATAAATTTATAAAACAAATTGTAATTCCTGATTATACTCCAAATCATGAACCTCATACCCGTGATAATTTTATTGATACACCTGTGGTTACAGATGTATCTGGCGTATGGATTCAAGATTAT
>JAUVLL010000057.1 GCA_030600745.1 Spirochaetaceae bacterium
TACGATATCTATGGTCTTACAGAGATTATAGGTCCCGGAGTCTCCTGTGAATGTGAGGAACAGAACGGTCTCCATATTAATGAAGATTTTTTCTATCCGGAAATTATAGATGCGGAAACAGGGGAAGTCCTGCCGGAAGGGGAAAAAGGAGAGCTGGTATTTACAACCCTCTCCAGAGAAGGAACACCCCTTATCCGCTATCGAACAAGAGACATAACATGGCTTTTTCGGGATAACTGCTCCTGTGGACGAACAACAGTTAAAATGCACAGACTTTTGGGCAGAAATGACGATATGCTTATTATTAAGGGAGTAAATGTATTCCCCTCACAGATAGAGAACATTTTAATGAAAATTGAGAACACCGAACCTCACTATCAGATTATAATTGACAGGGAATCAACCCAAATGGACAATATAGAACTTCAGGTAGAAGTGGAAGAGAACTTCTTCTCTGATGAAACAAAAGATCTGGAAATTATTCGAAGAAAGATACATAATGAAATGAAGCAGCAGCTTGGAATATCACTCAACATAAAACTGGTTGAACCTAAGTCAATTACCAGAAGTATGGGCAAGGCCAAGAGAGTTATAGATAAAAGAGATCTACCAAAGGCGGGAGAAAAATGAAAGTAAAACAGATTTCAGTATTTTTGGAAAATACGACAGGCAGACTGGCAGAAGTTACAAAAACAATTGCAAATGCAGGTATAAATTTAAGGGCTATCTCTATTGCGGACACTGCTGATTTTGGTATATTGAGGATTATTCTGGACAAACCGGATGAAGGGATGAAAGTACTAAAAGATGCCGATTTTACTGCAAAACAGACAGATGTAATAGGTATTATACTTGATGACCAGCCAGGCGGTCTTATGAAAGTTATGGATATTTTTAACAGAGATGGTGTTAATATTGAGTATCTCTATTCATCCCTGATAAATGAAAAAGGAAGTGTTGTCATTATTTTTAAAGTAGAAGATATTGATCATGGACTGGAAATTGTGGAAAAAGCGGGACTGGAAGCAATTGCTTCGTTTTAATTATTAAAGGATTTTAAAAATGGGAAAAAAAATTATTTACATCAGCATATTTATTTTCATGCTAATAATACCAACAGCTTCATTCGCTAAACAGGGTTTAGGAATCGTTCTGGGAGAGCCTACAGGATTAAGTTACAAAGCCGGTAATTTGGCAATCGGTCTTGGATGGTCATTCGCATCGGACAAAGACCGGATTGATACAACTATAGACTGGTGGCTGATCAATAAAGATTTTGTTGAAATGATGAACTGGTATCTGGGAATTGGAATCAAAGGGAAATTTGGCAAGGACACAGTCGGCATAGGAGTAAGAGTTCCTATTGGAATTCAGTGGTGGATCGCAGATGAACTTGAACTCTTTGCAGAACTTGCACCGGGGATGTCACTTGTCCCGGATACCTCTCCTGATTTAAGCGGTGGTATCGGTTTAAGATATTACTTCCAATAATTTTCATAAAAGAGGATTTTGCGATGTCTATGGTAACAGCTTGTTTTTGGCTGGTCACAGACTTCGTCTGCTTCTCGCCTATGCATCCTAAGCTATTTCGACTAAGAATGGGTCCCCGACACTTCGTGTCGCCCATTTTATCTTGCTTTGCGCCAGGTATTGGCCATAAATTAGAGAAGAACCACTTTTAAAATTCAAAATGTGATACAGCGCAAAAGCTTATTAAAGCAGAGGTTTCCAAAATCTCTGCTTTTTTGTATATTACCCGGGTAGAATAGGAGATTATTATGAATAAAAGCCTTGCAACAAATATTATTGCCCTGCTTGTTATACTTGCGGGATACCTGTCCCCATGGTTTAGTAAACAAATACTTTCAGTTGGTTTTTTTGCTCTTTCCGGAGCCATTACAAACTGGCTGGCAATACATATGCTGTTTGAAAAAGTTCCATTTCTCTATGGTTCGGGGGTAGTGCCCCTCCATTTTAAGGAGTTTAAGGAAGGAATCCGTCATCTTATAATGAGAGAGTTTTTTACTAAAGAAAATTTGGAAAAGTTCTTTTCTGAATCATCAAATACAATGATTCCGGATATCAATATAGACAAAGCTATTAATAGTGTCGATTATGATCGCATATTTGACAGTCTTACAGCAGTTATTATGGAATCCCAATTTGGTGGGATGCTGGGAATGTTCGGAGGAGCCGATACCCTGAATAGTTTTCGGGATCCTTTCATTCTCAAAATAAAAGAATTTGTTAAATCTGAAACAGAATCACCTGCTTTTAAAGCAGCCATTGCTGATTCACTGGAAACCGGAAACCTGACAGATAAGGTGGAAGCCCAGGTTGAAAGAATAGTTGCTAAAAGGCTGGACGAACTGACCCCTGAAATGGTTAAAAAGATTATTCAGGATATGATAAAAAAACACCTGGGCTGGCTTGTTATATGGGGAGGTGTGTTTGGTGGAGTTATTGGCCTTGTAATGAGTCTGATAAGATCCCTTTGATCCGGTAAAGACAGTCAGCATATGAAATGCCGCCTTTGCAATTCCGAATTAAAAGATCAAAAGAGTGACAGTCAGGGCAGGAAATATCAGATCTGCAGCAGTTGTGAACTGATACAGCTGGATAAATCATTGTGGCTATCTGATGAGGAGGAAAAAAATCGTTATCTTCTTCATGAAAACAGCACAGACAACGAAGGTTATATCAGGTATTTAAACAACATCATTCAAAACTCATTTTCACCATATCTTAAGCCCGGGAGCAGGATTCTTGATTTTGGATGCGGACCTGAAAAAACCTGGGTAGGCCTTCTGGAGGAGAAAGGTTACCAGGTTTCTACATATGACCCTTACTTTGATGACCAATTAGATTGGATGGAAGAAAATTTCGATGCTATTTCTGCAATAGAGGTATTTGAACATATAGCATCACCCTCAGAATCACTTAACACACTATGCAGCTGCCTTAATCCGGAAAACTTCCTTATTATTCGAACCATGCTCCATGACAGCAAATGGAATAATTTCAGCAAATGGTGGTATCGGGAAGATCCGACCCACATCTCTTTCTATTCCAAAGCAACAATTGACTTTATCTGTCTAAAATGGAATCTTAAACTGATTCAAATAATAGAAAATTGTGAAATTGTACTTAAGAAAATTTGATTTATTCCCAAAATTACTTGACAAAAATCATAAAATCGTGCATTTTCTATACGTTGTTTGGGGGTATGGCGAAGCTGGTTATCGCGCCGGCCTGTCAAGCCGGAGACCACGGGTTCAATCCCCGTTACTCCCGACCCATTAAGACCGGATTTATCCGGTCTTTTTTATACCCCAAACCCTGTAAAAATAATTTATTTCCGGCAGAAGCTTGACTACAATTTGATGATCAATGATAATATTACTGTGTTTAAGAATAGTTTCCTAATGACATATATTGTACTGACAATTGTGATATTATTTTCTACCCTTGTTACTTCTTTTATAAATTTCCCTTTTTCTATTCTGATTCAGTTGGTTTCTATCATAACAGTAATGACCATTTTTTTTCTAATTATAGGAAAAAGGCTAAAACCATCACTAAAGATTTTTCAGACTACTATTAAAAAAGTATCAGAAAACGATCCCAGTCTTGATGATTCTGATATCCGAATGATCAACTCAATTTCCGATCACACGTTTTTTAATCCTAAAATGCTTATCAAATATGCAAATATACTTCTTTTAAATCAAAACACCTTTCTGGAAACAATCCGCAATGATAGAGATTATATAAATAGATATAAAAACCTTCAGAATACAGTAATTCACCTGAATCATTACATCGTATCTTCCAATAATATTGAGACCCTTTTGGAGGAGATCCTTAAAACAGCTATTATCACTATCAGTGACAGTAAAGCGGGTTCAGTAATGATACCTGACCATGAAGGCAATGTAAAATATGTAGCTGCAGTAAATATGGATCTTAAGAAACTAAAAAAAACAAGAATGAATATTCAAGACACCTACATTTACAAACTAAGCAGAGGGAAGGAACTTAAGCCTGTTATAGTCAGAAATAAAATCAAATTCAATGAGAATTTTCATACACTGGAAAACAATCGTTTCATTGAGGAATCAGGAGCGAATGCATATCCCTGTGCGTTAAGCTCCCCTATAATAATAGATAACATTGTTTATGGAGTATTGAGCCTGGACAGCTCATCTGCAGATGCCTTTGATCAGGAAGACCTGCGAATGATGGAATATTTTACAAGTGAGATGGCAATAGTAATAAAAAACAGCAGACTCATTAAAAAAGCAGTGCAACTCTCAAAATTTGATAGTTTGACAAATGTTCATAACCGTTATTTCTTCGAAGAAATAGCAAGACTGGCCTTTGAGGAAGTTTTAAGATATAAAGGGCAGCTTCATATTGCACTTTTCGACCTCGATAATTTTAAATCGGTTAACGACACTTATGGCCATAGTGAAGGAGATATGGTACTTAAAAATTTCTCCAGTGTAATCAGCAGCTCTATACGTGGAAGTGATGTTTTCGCGCGATTTGGAGGAGATGAGTTTATTGCACTGTTTAGAAACTCAAATACCGATAATATTGAAAAGAAAATTACTGCTATTAGAAAAAAATTAGAGGATTCTCCTCTGATTTTTGGCAATACAAAGTACAGGATTAAATTCAGCTATGGAATATCAAGCTTCCCTGAGGGAGGAAAAACTCTTGAAGATATTCTTAAAACAGCAGATAAGAATATGTATAAAAACAAAGAACTGAACAAAATGGAGATACCAAATGAATCAGATATCGACCTTTCTTAAACTGGATAAGAATAGAAAAATTTTTCTACGATCCTGGCATCCAGAAAATAGAAACGAACTTAAAGGTGTTATTTTAATTGCTCACGGCTATGCCGAACACTCCGGACGATATGATTATACAGCAAAATATTTTACAGATAAACAATACTCGGTTTATGCACCGGATCATTATGGCCACGGTAGATCTGATGGAGTAAAAGCGGATGTTCCAAATTTCAATTTATTTGTTTCTGACCTTCAATTTGTGCTAAGAACAATAAAGGAACTTGAAAACAATATACCTGTTTTTCTTCTGGGTCATTCAATGGGTGGTGCAATATCCACCATATTGGCATCAGAAGAAGGAGACGATGTAAAAGGACTAATCCTTTCAGGAGCTGCTATTAGAATTGACGGCGGCGTTTCAGATATAGTTAAATCGATCTCTAAATTTATTGCAGCTGTTGTTCCCCTCCTGCCCCTTGTTGAATTTGCAGTAGAAGGCATATCTAAGGACCCTGAAGTCATCCAAAACTATAAAAGTGATCCTTATAACTATAACGGCAAGGTAAGAGCCAGAATGGGAAGGGAGATGCTGCGTTCTGAAGAGATCATAACGGGTAATCTTCTTGCTAAAATTATTATTCCAACTTTAATACTTCACGGAGAAAAGGATCCCCTTGTCAATCCCGAATGCAGCCGAATCATCAACTCAAATATCAGTTCCAGTGATAAAGAGATGATAATACTGGAAAACCTGTATCATGAAATACTAAATGAACCTGAAAAAGATGAAGTTCTGGATATAATCGGGAAATGGCTGGATGCCAAAAATAAGGATGCATAGCCGAGCAGGGACGAAGTCCCGACCAGGCCTAAGCATCTTTAACTATTGCCATTACATCTTCCAGAGTCAGACCTTCTATAACTGTTCTCTCTTTTTTATCTTCCGGAAGCTTTATATTCTTCTTTCCATACTTTATATAGGGACCGTATCGCCCGTCAATAATAGAAAGAGAAGCTTTTTTAGCTCCGTTATTGCCGAAATCCTTTAATACAGTAGAACTACCTCTACCCTTCTTAGGTTTGGAGAGAATGTCCAGCACCCGCTCCAGGGTAACTACAAAAAGATCATCATCTTTTTTAAGAGATCTAAACTCGTCATTATAGGCTATATAAGGCCCAAACCGCCCCTCATTTACCCTTATCTCAAGACCGGTTTCAGGATGCATACCTACAAGTCTTGGGAGGCTAAGCTGCCGGATGGCGTCCTCCATTGTCACATCTTTTGGTTTCTTACCTTTTGGAAGGCTGGCTCTCTTTGGCTTGGGGATTTCCTCAGTCTTTTCCCCCAATTGAAAATATGCCCCGTAACGACCGGTAAGACAAAAAATATTCTCTCCCGTTTCAGGATGTACTCCCATAGGTACAGGACCGTTTTTCTGGAGTTCAATAATTTCAAGGATATCTGCTTCAGAAAGATCAGCAGGAGCAATTTCTTCAGGAATTGATGCATGAATATTTTCACCATCTCCTTCCTGCTCATGGATAAAGTAGGGACCATATTTCCCTACTTTGACGCCGGAAATGGGACCAAGATGGGGTAATTTTATGGTACGGGCTTCATCAGGTTTAATCTCTTTCTCCCGATTATCAACCTGATTCTTCAAGCCGTTTTTACCAAGATAAAATTTCTCAAGGTACCTAAGACGGTCAATTTCTCCCAGTGAAATTTCATCCAGAGCACTTTCCATATCGGATGTAAAACTATATTCAATAAGATAGGGAAAGTGATTTTCCAACAGCTGTATTACTGCAAAACCGGTAAAGGTTGGAATAAGTGCAGTTGCCTGTCTTCGAATATACTGACGGTCAAATAATGTGTTTATTATAGAAGCATATGTTGACGGTCTGCCAATACCCAATTTTTCCAGCTGGCTTACAAGAGCTGCTTCAGTATACCTCGCAGGAGCCTTTGTTTCATGACGAAGGGATGTAAGCTTATCCAGAAACACCCTTTGTCCCTCCTTCAGCTCCGGGAGGAAGGTTTCTTTATCATCCATTGCAGCATCCGGCTCATCACGGCCCTCTACATAAACCCGGAGGAATCCGGGAAATGCTATTCTGGTTCCTGTAGCAGAAAACAAAGCATCACCAACCTCTATTTTGGCTGTTGTGGAAATTTTATCTGCATCCTTCATCTGGGAAGCCAGTGTTCTTTTCCAGATGAGTGTATAAAGAGCCAGTTCCCGGCCATCAAGTCCTGTTTTATCCGGGTGCACAAAAACTTCCCCTGCAGGTCGTATAGCTTCGTGAGCTTCCTGTGCTCCTTTGGATTTAGAAGTAAACTGTCTTGGCGTACTGGTAAGATAACTCTCTCCATAGAGACGTTTAACACTCTCTATAGCACCATTTATCCCTTCACTGCTGAGGGTGGGAGAATCGGTACGCATATATGTAATAAAACCCTGTTCATACAGACGCTGTGCTGTTCGCATAGTCTCTCTGGCTGACATCCTCAACTTTCTGTTACCATCCTGCTGCAAAGTCGAAGTAATAAAAGGAGGGGAAGGTCTTTGTCTGGTTGATTTCTCACCAATAGAAAGAACTTTCCAGTCTCCATTTTTAAGTCTGTTTTCCAGATCCGGTGCAGTTTTTTCATCCAGTATTAAAACATCTTTATTCGCCGGCAATTTACCGGTAAAGGGATCAAAATCTTTACCGGAAGAAACCTTCTTACCATTAACAGATTCAAGCTTAGCTTCAAAAACTTCCTTTTCTCTGCCTTCTCCAGGGTTAATAACTGCCAAAAGATCCCAGTAAACAGCCTTTTTAAACTTAATTCTGTCTTTTTCCCTATCTACTATCAATCTTAATCCCGGAGATTGAACCCGTCCGGCAGAAAGACCGTATGATATTTTTTTCCATATCAGCGGAGAGAGAGTGTATCCGTAGAGTCTATCCAAAACTCTTCTTGTTTCTTGGGCATTAACAAGATTTATGTCAATATCTCTCCCGGTTTCCAGTGCCCGCTCTATAGCTTTTTTTGTTATTTCATGAAAAACCATTCGTTTTACAGGAACTTTTGGTTTCAGTATATCTACTAAATGCCAGGAAATACTTTCCCCTTCCCTGTCTTCATCAGTTGCCAGCAGAAGCATATCCGCTTCTTTAAGCTTCTTTTTAAGCTCTCTGACAATCTTGCCCTTTCCGTTTGGTGTAACATATAGAGGCTTAAAATTATTTTCAACATCTATCCCAAGCTTAGTCCATTCCACACCTTTTAATTTCTGAGGAATATCTGCTGCAGATTTAGGAAGATCCCGAACATGACCGATGCTTGCATCCACAGTATAGTTAGAAGGAAGAAATTTACGTATAGTTTTTGCCTTAGTTGGTGATTCAACAATTACGAATATTTTTTTTCTCATTAAAGTGCCTCTATAAAGTATAATTGAAGTAATGTTATATATTTTTTAAGAAAGATCAACTTATTTATCTATTTTGAACCTAAATTCCACTAAAATTGCTCTCAATTATCTACTATCTATGCCCATTTTGACATTTTTTACCTTTTCTTATTGGGTGTTGCCCTGCGTAGGGGCGGGCTTTCCACTGCAATTCCGCCCGGATTTGATTAACTGGACCACATTTTGATTTGCAGGGTACAGACAAGGCATGCCTTGTCTCTATGCAACATACATTCACGGTACGGGATTTTCGTTTCAATCCCTAACGTTTTTGGATTTCGGGCCGAACTTATTAATCACCCAGCTTATCAAGGAAATCACTTATCTTCAGATCAATTACAACATCCGCCATATCATCCAGAGGAGTGGTGGATAATGTAATTATTGCCAGATCTGCTCCATTCATTTTAGCCTCCTGGGGAAAACCTGCTGCGGGATAGACATGAAGAGTAGATCCAACGGCAATCATAAGATCGCAGTTTGCTGACAGTTTTTCTGCCCGCTCAATATCCTTTGTATTCAGGTTTTGACCGAATGATATGGTATTGGGCTTAAGAAGTCCGCCGCACTCAGGACAAAGGGGTATTTTATGGTCTTCCATATACTGTTTATAAACCTCATCCGAATCAACAAGAAATCCACAGGAAAGGCAGATTGTTTCCAGAGTATTGCCATGTATATTGACAATTATATCAGAAGGAATCCCGTTTTTTTCATGGAGACCATCAATGTTCTGAGTAATAAGACCAACCAGTTTCCCCTGTTCGGCATCGCATCTCTAACCGTAGGCCAGAGCTCCACTTTGCGCTCCCAGTATAGTTTCCGTTTTGCAGAATCGTTTACAAACTCATTGATATACACCGGTTGAAACTTTTCCCATATCCCGCCCTTACTGTTTCGATATATGTAATGGCTCTTACCTTGCGTAGTGATCAGTGTAGCTATCCAGAATCTTTCGTATCATTTGCTGATAGGGTATATGTGTCTTTTTAGAGGCTTCTTTAAAGAAATCTATACTTCGCGTTGATAATGCGATCGTAATTTTTTTTGTCTTTTCTTTTGGAATAAGAAGTTCAGGTGGAGGAAGAAAATCATAAATTTCTTTCCCATACATAATCGCTTCCCTGACCTCATCCGGTGCATCACTATATTTTATTTCTTTTTTCATAAAGCTTTCTCCCTTCTCTCCAATATCCTGCTCCAAAAATCCGAATAGTTTGATTTCTCATTGTGAATCTGACAGTAACTATCCCGCCATCTATTTTCCCAATACAGAAGAATCTTACTTCCACAAAACTATGCCTTTCATCTTGATAGATAATACGGTCTTGATCAAAAAAGGCATACTGGGCTTCTTCAAATGAAATATTATGCTTTAAATTATTATCCGTATTTTTACCTTCATCCCATTCAAAGGTCATACATATATACTACCATACTTTGAGCAATATATCAATAATTATCAGTCCCGCAGTCCTTAGTACCGATATTTTAAAGGAATTCATTAATCTCAACAATATCGAAATAATCCGGGTAAAAATCATCACCCACCCATTCCAGGGATGATTCATATTCTTCATGATCCTGATTAGTAAGAATTTCAAGCAGATTTGAGTATCCCCAGATACCACCACAATCCTCAGGAGGGCAGGCTCTCTTTCCCGCAAGGCAGACGGGTACTTCCGTTCCGCCAGATCGGAGGCTTGCTTCCTTTAAGGGTAATTTTAATCTGTAGTATTTTCCCTGCATTTATCATTTCACGAGCTATTACACCTCTTAAATAATTAAAAGTAATTACAGAAGATGCCTCTCTTGCAGTATCTATTACCTTATTCCAGTCTTTTTGATCTTTCAGAATATTTATCCAGAATATATATCCTCCTGGTTGCCGCCCCTTCCACTTACGGGCCAATTCCTGTACACCATCAATTCCATCTTTAACATACACGGCTTCAAGTAATAGAATATTGGCTCTGTCTGTTCCGTATCCTGTTACTAATTCTATCCAATCGATTAAAAATTCTCTCTTCCCTGGCAGTTCCTCCAGTTTTGCATCTTCAATATCTACTAGCAATGGATCACCATTTTCATATACATCATAACGATAATCACTCAAAGGTGCCTGAATATCAATTTTTTTCAAAAGGTTTTTTGCTCTTTCAGCTGGATTAGAGGTTTCATAAATACAACGCAAATATCTTGCTTTTGTCTCTCTATACTCAATATCGATAGATGATTCATCCAGGCCATAAAAGCTGTCTTCATTATTAAAAATTGAATACAGTTCTTTATAAATACTGCATGCCTCTACAAGCTCACCTGACAGGAAAAACGAATCAGCCTGATTGAAATATTCTTCCATCTCTTCTTTTTGTTCATATGAAAAATAATCAGGTTCTTCATCATCATAATAATTCCATTCATTTTCATCATAAAATGATCCATCTTCGATTGATTCACATCTTGTTTTTACTTCATCTTTTAGATCTGATATTTTATCAATTAATGTTTCTTCAAATTCGGGAATTGTTTCGGCATTAGAAAATGATGCTATATTATCAAGAAAATCGATCCTTCCTTTTGCAGGAACATTTTCAGCGTAATACATTATAAAACCGGTCAAATCTTCTCTTGCCATTGCAATATCTTTTTTTACATATTCAGAGAAAGATACTGTTCATTCACCTACTAACACTTCAATTTTATTCCGGATTATATTATCCAGTCTTCCTTTAATATTTTTATCCAGGGTCCTGATTTTTAGAGGGCCTGCAATAAATACTTTTTCCATCTTAGGATCTCCTGGTTTTTGTCATCGTTATTAGGAACACTTTGACATTATCCTTTCGGGATTTAAGGGCTTTAACACATTCGTTGATAGTAGCACCAGATTACTTATTATCTTTCTCACGCATAGAATGCTTTTTTCTGCTATCTTTATGTCTTTTCCAGGCGCAGCATGCCCCTACTCTTAGTGCAAACCAACATATTCCAGCCTGTAAGCAACTTGCGTGATGTTCTCCTGATTGAGCTACTATTTTCCAAATTCTATCTGCTTCCGACCGGGATCCGGATCCCTTTTCGTATAACCAATCATGGATAACTCCTGCAATATCTACTCTTGACCAACGTACAACAAATCTACCAAACCATGGGATTGAGCTGTAATCAGTAACATATCCTTTCTCGATTGGATATTCCTTTCCTTCCACCAGTAGTGCCAATTCTCTGAGCAGTTTCCGTCTTCCATCCGGCATTCTTTCAGTTTTCAATGGAGTGCTAATTAATGTAGATTTTCTTTTCATTTTAATGTTCTTTTTCATGATAATATTTCCCCTGATATGGTGATATTTATCTACTACCATTTAACAATAATCAAATTTCTTTTCAATTTTGAACTATTGGTCCTGCATCAGATAGATCCTGTGTATCTATTTCCGGTTGCTTTGGTTCAATTAAAGCCAGGATCTCTTTAGCCTGCTGTTCCGGATTGGCAATGAGTTTCTTTAGTTGAGCAGAGCTAAGCTGTTCAGTGCGAAGCTTTGATCTACGCAATTCAATGGCCTGAACTACATCTTCCGGCATGGTGCTCTTTTCCGCCATTACCTTTAGTCCCCGGATGGTTGTGAGAATATTTGTTGCATTCTGCTGTCGAATATGCTGGTCATAGGTTGCCAGAACATTGACGATGTTTTCTCGCTCCTGGGGATCGTACTTGTCAGCCAGATCATAATCCTCAAGACGTTTGAGGGTACGAACTATTGGTTCAAAAGCCTCTACTGATATTACGAAAAAAGAAAACCCCTGTTCTACATAGTGAGTTTCTTTTAGCTCCTGGAGTCCTATATCGGGGATAACAAAAAATACTGTCTTATAAATATCATTAAAACTGGAGCTGGTACGGATTTTTTTTGCGGTGGACTGTACCTGAGACTTTATATATGTTTGCAAACTTTGAGATTGTGAAGATTTAGGGTCAAATATTACATACTGACCAAGAAGCTTGAGCATGAAATCCGGCTTAAATTT
>JAUVLL010000202.1 GCA_030600745.1 Spirochaetaceae bacterium
CAGAAAAGGGAGCTCAACGTGCCCGGGCCAGGTTTACATGGACTGGTGTTACTCAGAAATTACTTAATGAGGTTGAGGATCTTACTGATGTAACCCTTATCAGTGATACAAAGCTAAGAGAACGTATTTAATGTTGAATTACCTGAGGTGCAATTGATGGGTGAACAAATAAAATTATTCTCTTCTGATCTGGATGGAACACTGCTGGGAAAACCTGATGCAACTCTGGCTTTTTATCATACCTGGAAGAAGTTGAGAGAGACAGGAAAACCTTATACGGCTCCTGTGTTGGTATACAATTCAGGACGGTTACTGCAGCATACACTTGAGGTAATAAAAACCAACCGCCTGCCGGAGCCGGACTATCTTATTTGCGGTGTAGGAACAACCATTTATGATTACAAACTACGGGAATACATTAAGGTATTTGAGGATACCCTGAGCAGTGGTTGGGACAGGGATGTTGTTCATGCAGTATTAAAGTCGTTACCGGATGTAGAGGAACAGCCGAAAAAATATCAGAATAAATTTAAATCAAGCTGGCGTATATATGATGCACCCCAGGAAAAAATTGGAGAAATACAGGCAGCTCTGGAAAAAGAGGGACTGGTAGTAAATGTTGTTTACTCTTCAAGTCGAGACCTGGATATACTGCCTCAATATGCAAACAAAGGGAATGCATTGAAGTGGCTGTTAGACTGGCTGGAAATAAAAGTAAATGAAACCCTTGTTGCAGGTGATACAGGGAATGACAGTTCAATGTTTCAGATTAAAGACATCAGAGGGATTGTCGTTGAAAATGCCCAGCCGGAACTATTTCTTGAAACAATTAAAAGACCCACTTACACAGCTGCAAAACCTTTTGCTGATGGTGTTCTGGAGGGACTAATACATTACGGTGTAATATTAACTATAGAAGATATCAGTAATGAAAAACTAACTCTAAAACATTTTGACCCACAACTGCATAATCTGGTGCGATCAGATTCTTTTAAATCTTTGTCATCTGATCAGATTGAACTTATAAACAAAGCTTATGAACAAGCTATGATAGTTCTTAGAAAGAATATTACACCTAGAGGTTTTTCTGCCTGCAGTTTAGCTGATAATACTTTTAAATCAACTGACGAAAACTATCGAGGTGTTTGGGCCAGGGATGGATCAATTACTGTAATTCAATCAATTTCGGTAGATGATGAAGATATTAGGGAGTGCCAGAAAGCAACTTTGATAACTCTTTTGGACCACGTGTCTCCCAAAGGCCAGGTCCCAAGTAATGTTCGAATAGATACCAATGTTCCCGATTATTCAGGTGTAGGACAAATAGCATCAATCGACAGCGGGTTATGGCTTGTAATTGCTTTCTATCATTATATCAGAGAAACCCGGGACTATGAATTTTTACGAAAATGGTCCGATGAGATCAATTTGGTTATGAACTGGCTGGAGGCTCATGATAGCAACTATGATTCCCTGCTGGAAATTCCGGAAGCAGGTGACTGGATGGATCTTTTTGGCCGCAGCTATAATATTCTGTACGATGAGGTTTTGTGGTATTATGCCAATCTTACTCACGGGCGCATTGCTGAACTTCTGGGAGATTATAATTTATCAAGCTATCGATTACGCTTTGCACAAAACATTAAAGAAGCAATTAATCGGAAGTTCTGGCCCACCATACACAGTGGAAATGTCCATAGTTTCTCTGAGCAGCAGTACTCCCTGGGAGATACTCACTATCTGCTGGCGGAGATAACTCCATTTGGATTCGACTGGCGCTGCGATGTTTACGGAAACATCCTGGCAGTACTGTTCAATGTACTTAACATGGAAAGAGCAAAGACAGCCTTTAACTTTATGTGGGGAGTAGGGGTTAATGAACCAGCCCCGGTAGTTAATCTGTATCCACCTGTTTTATCCGGGGATCCGCAGTGGAGAACGTACTATACAGTTAATCTGTTAAATCTGCCGGATCATTATCACAATGGTGGAGTGTGGCCTTTTATTGGAGCCTACTGGGTTATGTTTATAAGCCGGTTAGGACTGCGTGATCTTGCTCAGCAGGAGCTATACCGCCTTGCTCTGGTCAATAAGCAGGGGATCGAAACAGATTGGGAGTTTTCCGAATGGGTGCATGGGAAAACTGGACGCCCAATGGGAAAACGTTACCAGGCCTGGTCGGCAGCAGGTTTTATAGGGGCTTATTATAATCTGCAGATTGATATAATCAGTTGAACTGGCATGATGATTTTTTTAACATTAGATAATGATCATATTCGCATTGAAATACAGCATTATTTTATTATGAGTATGGATTGTAACATTCAGAGCAGATAGCATCCGAGACAGAATAGGAAACGCCGATAAAAATATGTTGAAAAAAAAGAACCTGCCCAAAAATCACTCAGTGGGAGAGGGAAAAAAAACTCAAAGCGGGGTGGGATAATAACTATCCTGGCTAAGTGTTGGGAATTTAGATGCGTCTGCCCTGATCTACACAACTCCAACCCTTGCAGAAAATCCATGAAATTGTTAACTTAAATTGATGTCTTTCAGTGAGCTTAAATTCGCAACCCCATCTGTTTCTTTAATATACTTTGCAATAGTCATAGGTTTTTTCATTATTGTATTGTTTATTTTATTACAAAAACTAAGAAAAGCGACTACTCGAAGAGAAGAGCAATTTAAAAATAAAAAAAATGAGGTTCCAATTTCAAACCCAACAAAAACAATGAAAAAAAGGTCTTTAAAAAGGAAGAGATCCGGATTAGAGAGCATCGAAAGCCAATTTACTATAACAAGAAAAATCCTAATTCCTTCCGTCTTAATCTTTTGTACAATGTTTGCCCTTATTCCATTTTTAGATAAAATCCCTGCTGCAATTTTATCAATATTTATAGGTGGAATTTCATTAATTTTGGGCTTAATAGTTAGACCTCTTTTAGAAAATGCTTTCGCAGGACTAGTCATTTCATATTCAAAATCCCTAAATATAGGTGATACCGTTTTGATTGATGAATACTATGGTATCGTTGCAGATATAACAATGTCATATACCACTATTAAGACTTGGGATTGGAACAGATACGTAATACCTAACTCTAAAATGCTCCAAAAAGAGTTTACAAATTTAACGCTTGTTGATAAATACCAGTTGTCATATATAGAATTTTTTGTTTCATACGATAGCGATATAGAAGTTGTAAAGAAATTAGCTTTAGATTGTGCAAACAAAAGCAGTCATACTATCGAGGATAATATCCCAGATTTTTGGGTAATGGATATGAATGAAACCTGCTATAAATGCTGGATCGCATCATGGACTGAAAACACGAAAGAGGCATGGTCCTTCAAAAGTGAAATTAGAATAGAATTAATTAATGCATTTAAAATGAATAAGATAAACTCATATTCTGTTAATTATTATAAAAACCAAAAACCTCAAACTTAGAATTATTAACTAAAACTATTTATAGGGAAATTATATGTGTAGAATTGTTGGAGATCATGATAAAACAATCATGAGAGATATGCCTCTATACATGCAACACAGAGGGTCGGATGCATTAAGAGCTCACTATAAACCCCACCCCCAGGACGAAAACTCAATGTGGGGCCTACTGAGTTATGTTTATAAGCTGGTTAGGACTGCGTGATCTTGTTTCACCGCCTTTCTCTGGTCAGCAGCAGGTTTTATAGGGGTTTATTATAATCTGCAGATTGATATAATCAGTTGAACTGGCATGATAATTTTTTTAATATTACTTTAAAGGTTTTTCTACCAAAAGGATCTATTGTTTTTTCTCTGAAAATGAGAATGTTATACGGTCTACAATTATTGCAAGAAAAACTATCGATAATCCGGCTTCGAAACCTTTCCCAACTTCAATTCTATTAATTGCAAGAAGAACTTCCATTCCAAGCCCCTTTGCTCCAATCATTGAACCAATTACAACCATTGCCAAAGCCATCATTGTAGTTTGATTTATTCCAACCATTATTGCAGGTTTAGCCAAAGGAAGCTGAACATCAAACAAAACCTGTTTTGCAGTTGCACCAAAAGCTTTGGAAGCCTCAACAGCTTCTACATCGACTGTTCTTATTCCAACATTTGTCAATCGTATTACAGGAGGAACAGCATATATTATTGTAGCAAACATTGCAGGGACTTTACCCATTCCAAAAAACATTAGAGCAGGAATAAGATAAACAAAACTTGGCATGGTCTGCATTCCATCCAGAACAGGCTTTAAAATTGCTTCTGTTTTGTCACTTCTAGCCATATTGATCCCCATAGGGATTCCAATAAGCAGTGAAAAAAATACAGATGCAACTACAAGACTTAAGGTCCTCATAGAGAGTTCCCAATATCCAAATGACCCTATTAAAAACATGAGTATCATAAAGACTAAACCTGTTTTACATTTTCCTACCAGTTTCCAGCCGGCAAGACCTGCTAAAGGTATTATTACAAACCATGGTAGAAATAAAAACAGTGCCTCGAATCCAACAACAACCTGCAGGATGATAAACCCAATTGCATCGAAAAAACCATCCAGATGGATCAATAACCAGCTCATAATGAAATCAATTCCCTTTGCCAGCGGGATTGTAACAACTTCAGGAAATTTAAACATTACCTTCTCCTTCTGTAGGTGTTATGGATTCAAAAATCTGATCAGTAGTTACAACTCCCAGGAATCTATTATTCTTATCCACTACAGGTACTGGGTATTGATTTTTTGTAACAATTGAAAACATATCCTCAAGGATTGTATCCGGTCCGACACTGGGAACACGCCTTAATGCAGATGCAGGGATTTTCCCCACTTTTTCTGGTTTATTAACTAACTCTTCTAGTTTATCTTCACGGGCGACACCCAAAAGTTTATGAGACTTGTCTACAATAAATGCTGCTCGTCTTTTATTGTTACGTAACAGTGTAAGGGCTGTTTTAGGACCCTCCCAGGCATATAATATTATTTTCGCAGGTTCCATTATTGTTCCTGCCGTAATAACCTTTGCCGGGGAAGCATCTCTGACAAAATCCTGAACATAATCATCTGCTGGTTGGGTAACAATTTCTTCAGGGGTTCCCACTTGTACAGTTTCTCCATTTCTAAGAATTGCTATCCGGTCACCAAGTTTTAAAGCTTCATGCAAATCATGGGTTACAAAAATTATAGTCTTTTGCATTTTATCCTGTAACTCAATTAATTCATCCTGCATTTGTCTTTTAATTAATGGATCCAGACCGCTGAAAGGTTCATCCATAAGTAATATTTCAGGATCATTTGCCAATGCTCTTGCCAGGCCAACTCTCTGCTGCATTCCTCCACTAAGGGATCCTGGGTGATAGTCCTCCCATCCCTTAAGACCTACAGTTTCCAGTACTTCCCTGGCTTTTGTATATCTATCCTCTTTGGAAATGCCTCTAACTTTAAGGCCATAGGCAGCATTGTCCAGAACTGTAAGATGGGGGAACAGACCATAATGCTGAAAAACCATTCCAAAGGTTTGCCTTCGAAATTTGAGTAATTTCTCATGATTCATTTTTGTAAGATTTTTTCCATTAATTTTTATTGAACCACTTGTTGGTTTAACCAGTCGTATAAGATTACGAATTAAGGTAGATTTTCCGCTTCCGGATAACCCCATTAGAATATAGAATTCACCTTTCTTTATCTCCAGATTTATTTCTCGTAACCCAATAACGCAGCCGGTTTTTTCCTGAATCTCATCTTTACTCAGTACTTTATATTTTCTTCCAAGCACCCTTTTTGAATCTCTGCCAAACACCTTCCATAGATCTTTAATTACAATCTGAGAGCTGTTATTAATCTCAGAATGAACCGTTTCCGGATCATTCACTATATTTGTATCAAACATCGATACTCCTATAATGCTACTTTTACTTTTGCAGCTACTTCACTTGTAACCCACTGAGTCCAGACATCTTCTTTGTTTTTCAGAAACCATTCAGCTGTTTGCTGTGTGTCCCAATTTTCTGTAGACATTTTTGCAAGAAACTCATTGTTATCCGCAACTGTGGTTGCATATTTCTTAAGAAACTCAACTATATCCGGAGCTTTTTCCAGCATGCTTTTGTTTACAAGAATATTAACATCGGCAGGTTCATACTCACTGCCTTTTAAACGAACCATATCCAGCTTACCCAGGACTGCAGTTGGAGCCCAATAGTATCCACACCATGCTTCCTTTTTCTTGTAAGCACCAACCATGGTACCTGCGAGTGCAGCACCGGAACCTGCAATACCAAGATTAAACGTTTCTTCCA
>JAUVLL010000244.1 GCA_030600745.1 Spirochaetaceae bacterium
GTTTTGCTGGATGAGGTAAGGAAGGTAAAAGTTGAGGGGTATGCTACCGAGTTAATGGAATTCAGTGAGGAACTAAACAGTGTCGCAGCTCCTGTCTATGATTACAGGAATCAGATAGTTGCTACTATTTCTGTATCAGGACCGGCTACAAGGTTGAATTCTGACAAGATAGAAAAATATCTGGATGAACTGTTGTTTACAGCATCAGAAGTGACAAAACAATTAGGAAAATAACACAGATAATGTGTAGATTTAAATCAAGGCTGGTCGGAAGCAAGCTTACCTGGTCGCCTATGCAACCAAGGAGATGTAAATGAGTAATGAAGAGGTTTTTAATGAATTATCAATCAAGAATGCACCTGATATAAAGGTAGTCCCTCCAGGGCTAAAATCAAAGGTAATTCTGGACTATCAAAATGAGAATGAGAGCTCAGCAGTATCTTATTCAAAGGGAATGCCTATGGCCCTTAAGAGTGGAAAGGGAGCAACCCTTGTAGATGAAGATGACAATGTTTATATAGATATGTTCGGAGGAGCAGGTGTAATGGCCCTTGGCCATAGTCACCCGGTTGTCTTGAAAGCTGCTCATGAACAAATAGACAAAATAACTCACACATTGGATATCCCGACATCAACAAGACAGAAGATGGTTTCAGTTATGAAATCAATTTTGCCTGAAGAACTTACCAGAATATTTTTCGGTGGTCCTACCGGATCGGATGCAGTGGAGCAGGCAGTAAAACTTGCAAAGTTTTACACTGGAAGAAATGGACTGATTGCATTTGAAGGTGCATATCATGGTATGACAGGTGTCTCTTTGGCTCTTACTACAGATAGTGGTCACCGTGATAGAATCGGAGAATTGGTTCCGGGTGTACAGTTTGTTCCATATCCGTATGTTTATAGAAATCCCTTTGGCTGCCCTGATGAAAAAGTTAATGAACAGGCTGCAGACTATCTGGAAAGGGTTCTGGAAGATACACATTCAGGTTATTCAAAACCGGCAGCTATTATTCTTGAAGGTGTTCAGGGCGAGGGTGGAACAATTATACCTGATCCTGTTTTTCTTCAACGAGTAAGAGAAATATGTGATAAGCACGATATTGTAATGATTGTCGACGAGATTCAGTCCGGTTTAGGAAGAACAGGGAAGATGTTCGCATTTGAGCATGCAGGTATTGTACCGGATATTATGACAATGAGTAAGGCTCTGGGAGGAATAGGTTTTCCAATTTCAGCTATTGCCTACAGGGAGAAGTTTGACAAATGGCCTGCCGGGAAAACAATTGGTACGTTTAGGGGTAATATGATTGCATTTGCAGCCGGTGCTGCAGGGCTTGAATGGATGGTTGAAAATAAAGTACCGGAACGGGCTTTGGACCTTGGAAAAAAAGCAATGACTTTATTAAAAGAAATTGAAAATGAGTCTTCCATTGTTGGTGAATCAAGAGGCTTAGGCCTTATGCTTGCTATTGAAATGGTAAAAGATAAGAAAACAAAAGAGCCTGCGGCTGATTACGCGAAAATGGTAAGAAAGTATGCTCATCAGAGAGGAGTAATGATCGAAGTAGGGGGCCATCATAATAATGTTGCAAGGCTGCTTCCTCCTCTGGTTATTTCAGAAGAACTTTTAATGAAGGGTATTAATATTATCAGAGGTGTTATTAAAGATATTGAGAATGGGAAGGTAAGCTAAATGGGTAAGAAAGAAAAATATAATGTTGTAGTCGTTGGAGCCATGGGTATGGTTGGGACTGAAATGATAAAGACTCTGGAACGGAGAAATTTCCCTGTTAATGAGTTTCGCCCACTTGATATTGCAGCAAATGAAGGAAAGGAAGTAAAGTTTAAAGGCAGAGCATATAAGGTTCTTGAAGCTGCAAGTGTAAATTTTAAAGGTATTGATATTGCCATCTTCTCCGCAGGAGGAGATGCAAGTGCAAAACTTGCTCCGGAAGCAGTTAAGCAGGGGGCAGTTGTAGTGGATAACAGCAGTCATTGGAGAATGGATCCCGAATGCCCCCTGGTAGTACCGGAGGTGAATCCTGAAGATCTTTACTGGCACAAGGGTATTATCGCAAATCCCAACTGCTCTACCATACAAATGCTGGTTGCAATGAAACCCCTTCATGATTACGCCAAAATTAAAAGAATTGTTGTAAGTACTTATCAGGCTGTAAGTGGATCCGGAAAACTGGCATATGATGGACTTGTTGATGAATCGAAGGAGTATTTGGAAACTTTCAAACCTGTAAAACCAAAAGCTTACAAGACACAGCAGATTGCTTTTAATTGTCTTCCCCACATAGATGTTTTTCAAGAGGGTGGGTATACCAAAGAAGAGTATAAGATGGTTAATGAAACTCATAAAATGCTGGATAAGAATATTAAAGTTAATGCAACTTGTGTTCGGGTCCCTGTATGGTACGGCCATTCCGAATCAATAAATATTGAGACTGAAAAGAAGATTACACGGGATAAGGCAATGGAACTTTTAAGAGAAGCTCCCGGAATTAAAGTAGTGGATGATGTAGACAATGAAATTTATCCAACTCCACTGATGAGTAATGAAGATGATCTTACCATGGTAGGGAGGATCAGAGAAGATTTAACAATAGAAAAAGGACTTAGTCTCTGGATTGTTTCCAATAATATTCGAAAAGGCGCAGCCCTGAACGCTGTTGAAGTTGCAGAGACCCTTATTAAGAGGAATATTGTGTAGATGAGTGACTTACCCCTGGATGTTGATGTCCTTGTATCAGAGTTAAAAGATGAAGTTGTGGAATTAAGACGTGATTTCCATATGCATCCGGAACTGGGGTTCCAGGAATTCAGAACAGCGGAAAAGGTGGAAGAGTATCTAAAAACTCTTGGACTCATTCCCAAAAGAATTGCAGAAACAGGTGTTGTTGCTATACTAAAAGGGGCTTTGCCAGGTCCCACACTTCTTCTAAGGGCGGATATGGATGCTCTGCCAATTAAAGAAGAGAATGATATTCCCTATGTGTCCGGAAATGAAGGAGTAATGCACGCATGCGGGCATGATGCCCATATGGCGATGCTTATGGGAGCGGCAAAACTACTTGTTCGGTATAAGGATAGTATTGCCGGTAATATAAAGTTTGTATTTCAGCCCAATGAAGAAATTGGTGGAGCGACAGTGCTAATTGAAAAGGGAGTGATGGAAAATCCGGAAGTAGATGCCGCAATGGGTCTGCATATCTGGACTCCCCTGGAGAGCGGTAAAATTGGACTTAAAGCCGGAGCAATATTTGCCAGTATGGGTGTTTTTAAAATAACTGTAAAAGGGAAGGGTGGACATACCGGCTATCCTGAAACAGCGATTGATCCTGTAATTACCGCGGCGGATATAATTCAGACGGCACAGATTATTCAAACCAGGGAAATCAGCCTGCTAAAACCAACTGTACTTGTTTTCAGTAAAATAAATGCAGGCTCTACAAACAATATAATTCCGGATACGGTCACTTTGGGAGGCTCTCTCCGTTATTTGTATGAAGGTGGAGAGGAGAGTTCAGAACATCCTGCAGAAAGGCTGGAAAGGATAGTAAGAAACGTATGTGAAACCCATAACTGTGGTTGTGATTTTGAACTGGAACGGGAAAATATCGCTCTTATAAATGATTCCAAAATGGTTGATCTTATGAAGGTTGCAGCTACTGTAACTCTGGGAGACGACAGAAATATTGTTGAGCATGTAACAATGGCAGGAGAGGATTTTTCTGAATTTGCTATAAGAGTTCCTTCTGTTTTTGCTTTTCTTGGTGCAGGAAATCATGAAAAAGGGACTGATTTCCCTCACCATAATCCAAGGTTTAATATTGATGAAGATGTGCTCCTCTCGGGTGTGGAACTTTTAGTAAGGAGCAGCCTTCGTTATTTTAAAATAAAAACAACAGGAGGTAAAAAAGATTCAGACTAAGAAAAAAGAAGAATATTTTCACATAAATTATCAGGAGGAAAATTCATTATGAAGAAGATTTTAGTATTGTTGATTATTTTTGTATTGATTGCAGGTTTTTCTTTTGCAGGCGGTGAAGGTGAAACAACTGAAGGTGTAAAAGTAAGAACAGCAAAGATTGCATCTGAAGAAATTGAAGGTGATTTCATGACAGTCTGGGCAAATAATTTCGGCGATGAGATGCGGGATTATACAGACGGTGTCCTTGATATCATTGTTTACCCTTATGGAACACTGGGTGATACAAGAGACATCAATGAACTTGCACAATTGGGTGTTGTAGAGGGTGTTTTTACAGACTTTGCGTGGATTAGTGCATTTGTACCTGAAGTGCAGGTACTTGCTCTCCACTATCTATGGCCAAAGGAAAAATTGCCCGAGGTTCTTGAATGGGTGGTCAGAAATGGTAAGTTTATGCCTTTTCTTGAGGAGAAATTCAGAAATAAGGGACTTGTTCCTCTTGGAATTGTATACGAAGGATGGCAGTGGATGACAAGTCAGGATCCTGTTACAAAAATGGCAGATCTTAAAGGTGTCAAGACCCGGGTAATGGGTTCAAAACTACTGGTTGAAGACTACAGGGCATACGGGATGAGTCCTACTCCAATGGGCTACGGTGAAGTATACAGTGCTCTCCAGACTGGTCTGATTGATGCTCAGGTTAATCCTCTTTTTGCTGATTACAGTATGAAATTCTATGAGGTAACGGAATATTTTACTCAGTTCTGGGCAGAACCTTTTCTAGGTATCCCTACTCTTAACAAGCAATTCTACGATTCCCTGGATGCCGATGTTCAGCAGAAAATGAAAGATTACTGGGCAGATGCAATTGTGCCTTCAGCAGAATGGATCGATGAACTTAATGCAAAAGATAAAAAACTTATAAAACAGGACAAACCTTCAATAGTTTTCCACGAACTGGATGATGCAGCAATAGCAGAATTAAAGGAAGCAGCAAAGTCTGTTGTTCCAGTTTATCTGGATGTAGTAGGTGATGACGCCCAGATGATTCTGGATCTTCTACTTGCAGATATTGAAGCTGGAAAAGCAGCAGTAGGTGTAAAATAATTTAATCGGTCAACGAAGCGGTATGGTTATCCATACCGCTTATTTAATAGAGAAGGTCATACCATGAATAAAGACATATTAAAAGGTAAAGACTCCGGAAAAAAAGCAGGTGCTGGAGCTGTCCTGGTAAAAGTAATGGACAGGACTGAGGTAACACTTCTGACCCTTGGAGTTGCCGGTCTTACTCTGATCCTTATAGCCAATGTTATTGCCCGTACTTTTTTCCAGAGCCGTTACTATGCAGATGAGATATCTGAGTTCCTTATTACATTTAT
>JAUVLL010000371.1 GCA_030600745.1 Spirochaetaceae bacterium
TGAGTTTTTTTGAACAGTAAAAGCTTATCTTTATCTGTATTCTTCTCTACAAGATTATTAAATACAGCTTTTCTGAATGCCGAATAATCTGTATATAATTTTTTTGTAATATCCTCTTCACGGACAATAGAAGATTTTTTAATATCCAGAGGTAGGTTACTTAGCAAACTGTCTTTAGAAAGACATAACCACAACAGGGCAAACTGCTCTTTTGAGAGATCAAACAGATTAAAATCTATAAAATCGATAGCATCCTCGATGTAAAACCGCAGTTTCTCAAAATTGGAAGTAACAACATAAACACATTTAGGCTGATGATTTTTATAACCAAAAGCCTGGATTTCAATAGAATCAAGGTCTGTTGTAGTTGTAGATTTTAGTTCAATAACAGCAACAGCATCCCCATCAGCATTCAATACCGCCCCATCGACCTTTTTACTGTTGGAAACATTCTTCAGTTCAGTAGTCAGATTAAAATCCGGTTCAGGATTTAATGTATATTCAAAAATATTAACGAACAGTTCGCGTAAAAACCCCCCCTGGAACTGCTCTTCCTTGGAATTCCTAATATTTTCCTGTCTCTCTGGATTTCCAAAATATTCCTGAAAGGCTGCATATTTTGAATTGATAATTGCTTCATTAAGTTCAGAAAGATACTTTTTCTCGACAGATTTTTGAAATAAACTCATTGTTTAACCTTATGTTTCAAAATATTTCAAATATTTGAATACTTTCACAAATAATATATTAAATAGAAAGAATTTAACAGGCAAAAAATGATAATATTTCCAGCAACTAATACTATTTGATCATCCAGCTTGCCTAATCAACTTATCAAAATAACTTGGGGTAAAAGATAATCATCTACAATATGTTAAGGATAGTAAGGGCGCCGCAGGCGGCAATCACTCAATGTCTGGAATCCGGGGGAACACCCAAAGATATATCGGCATACATCTATCTCTACGCAATTCTCCCCACAGTATCTTCCACGGCCGCAAGGACAATCCCCTCTTTAATAAGGGACAGCATCTTCTCCATATCCGGATACATCACCCTGTCTTCACTCAAATGCGGTATATGCTTTCGTATCTCCTTCCATGCCACGCCCGTTCCATTTCCGGGTTTCAGGCCTCCCTGAAAGTCTATCCCCTGTGCCGCTGCAAGCATTTCAATGGCAATAATCTGCTCTACATTATGTATAATATCCACTGCATGACGTCCGGCAATCGGCCCCATACTTACATGATCTTCCTGCCCGGCAGAAGTTGGAATTGAATCCACACTTGCCGGATGGGCTAATATCTTATTTTCTGAAACGAGGGCTGCAGTTGTATACTGGGCTATCATATAGCCTGAATTAAGACCGCTGTTTTCAGCAAGAAATGGCGGCAATCCCGAAACATGGGGATTAACAAGCCTGTCTGCAGTACGTTCAGATATATTACCTATCTCAGCCATAGCAATACCAAGAAAATCCAAAGCGAATGCCAAAGGCTCTCCATGAAAGTTCCCCCCGGAGATTGCCTCTTCAGGATCCTCAAATATCAAAGGATTATCAGTTGCAGAGTTAATTTCAATTGAAAAAACACCCTTTACATACTCAATGGTATCCATAACAGCTCCGTAAACCTGGGGAATACATCGCAGGGTATATGCATCCTGGACTTTTTCACAGTTTTTATGGCTGGCAATAATCTCACTTTTCTGAATAAGCTGACGCATATTAGCAGCACATCGGATCTGTCCCGGATGAGGCCGCACCTCATGTATTCTGGCATCGAAGGCTTTCGATGTTCCCTTTAAAGCTTCCAGGCTCATGGCACCGGCTATTTGTGCATGTTTAAGCAGCTTTTCCGCATCACTCACAGCAAGACATCCAAGACTGGACATTATCTGTGTCCCGTTAATAAGGGCAAGACCCTCTTTA
The DNA here is from genome assembly GCA_030600745.1 of Spirochaetaceae bacterium. GTDB lineage: Bacteria > Spirochaetota > Spirochaetia > B11-G9 > B11-G9 > JAJRQE01. The sequence continues at coordinate 1,931 of JAUVLL010000371.1, forward strand.
GGCTGCAGCCTGACCGGTTTTAGTCCTGCCGCATCGAGAACTGACAGGGAAAGTACCCTCTTCCCTTCTTTAAGACACTCACCCTCACCCATAAGAACCAGAGCCAGATGGGCCAGTGGCGACAGATCTCCACTGGCACCTACCGATCCCTGACAGGGTATGTAAGGATAGATTTTATTATTCAGCAGATCAAGAAGAAGTTCAATTACCGAAACACGTATTCCTGAATAACCTTTTGCTACTGCATTAGCCCTTAACAGAATAACCCCCCGAACTACATCTTCAGAAAAAGGTTCACCAACACTTGTGGCATGAGAACGTATAAGGTTTTCCTGCATCTTCTCGGCATCATCCGCAGAAATAAGCGTATTAGCCAATTCACCCACACCTGTAGTTATCCCGTAAACAACCCTTTCTTCGGCAAGTACTTTCTTAACATACCCACGCGATTTATTGATTGCAGGAATAGCTTTCTTATCCAAAGTTACAGTTTCATATTCTCTGCTGATCCTGACAACCTCATCTATAGTCAAAGAATTTCCATTAATAATAATCATACTTTCTCCTTTATCCCAGTAAAGTAAAACTTGAAATCAGATAAACTAAATATATACCAAAAAGAACCGCTCCATGGCGTCTGGTAATAGCCCCTTTTACAAAAAGGGTATATCCGCGAAAGACCAGAAGAGCAAGAATCATAACAGG
>JAUVLL010000281.1 GCA_030600745.1 Spirochaetaceae bacterium
CCGTTCATCAATTAACAGCACAATAAGGAAAACTTCGGGATGATTAGTTGTAATTGCATTTGCTACTTTTTGAAGAAGAATTGTCTTCCCTGTTCTTGGAGGGCTGACTATAAGCCCCCTCTGACCTTTTCCAATTGGACAGAAAAGATTGATCAATCTTGTAGACACATTTCTATCTGAAGTTTCCAGGTCAAAACGCTCTTCGGCATAAAGGGGAGTTAGACTTTCAAAAGAAACCCTCGACTGGGCAACCAGAGGATCATCATCATTAACCTTCTCAACTCTCAGCATTGCAAAAAAACGTTCTCCCTCTTTTGGAGGACGAATCTGGCCATAAACAGTATCACCGGTTTTAAGAATAAATAATCTTATCTGTGAAGGAGACATGTATATATCATCTGACCCTGGAAGATAGCTGTTCTGGGGAGATCTAAGAAACCCATAACCATCCGGGAGTATCTCCAGGGAACCGTAAGCATAAATTATCCCCCCCTCCTGAGTATGAGCCTTCAGAATTGCAAAAATTACTTCCTGCTTTTTCATAGTCATAAGAGTTTCGAGACTTATACCTAGTTTTTCGCCTAATTCCCGTAATACCGGTACAGTCATTCTGGAAAGGTCATTGATGCTCAACTTTTCCTTATTTTGATTGTTGGAAGGCCTGGATTTACCCCTCTGACCAGTCCGGGATCTTGGTTTCCTTTTTGGAACAACTGTCCTGGTATTCTCCGAACCGGAAACATTATCTTCGGATACAGAAACATCGGAATCCGGAGTATCAGTCAATTTTGCTGCCCTTTCAGACACAGATCCATTATCCATATCGGGAATAGTTTCTCTTATAAGTTCAACTCGTATTTTTTTTCTTTTTGGACGTGTCACTGCTTCAACATTAGTGGCTTCAGCTCTAATCTCCGCCATTGCTTCCTCGCTTTTATTTTCGTCTTTCATACGTATCTATTTGATTGATTTCTGTAGATAATTTGTAATTCCCCTGCTGATGAGGTCAATTTTTAAGAACTAATCTAACTATATTGCCAGTTATCATAACTGTCAAGCCTTTCAGGGCTTACAAGAGCAGTTTCTGCCAATAACATTGCAGCTACAGCTGTTTTTCTTCTTATAAGATCTCTTGAACCTGTAAATTTAAATCTGCATGTAATCAGATGTCTGTTTAATACTTTTACTGCAATCCAGACAGTTCCGGTATCTTCACTATTATCTTCAGATCCCCCGGCAAAGCCTGAAACAGCAATAGATAGATCGGCATTTGCCAGTTTAAGAATATTTTTACACATCTCTTCCACAACTTCTTTAGACACAGCTCCGAAACGATTTAAAGTCCCCCTATTAACACCTATCAATTTATGTTTGGCTATATCCGAATAAGAAACAAGAGACCCCCAGAACAACTCAGAACTGCCCGGAATATCAGTAATAAGTTTTGATATAAGCCCCCCTGTTATAGATTCTGCTGTACATAATACTGAACCGGTGTTTCTTAGAGCTGTTGATAAAATTTCAGCAGCGTATGTGTCACCCTGTACAATAAGCTCCTTGCCAAAACGATCCTGTAAGTACTGTAGAAACCGAATCCGCCCCCTCTGAGTCCCCCCCTGTAGGAATAGACTGATTTTATATGGTCCGACCATAGTGCCCCAGGTGATATCAGTGCTGCCATACTCAAGACAAACATCCTCAAGTCTGGACTCACACATAAGAAAACAGGAGGCATTAAGAATATTTGGTTCTACAAGAGAAAATTTCCCAATTAATAAAGGCGAGACAGTGCGCTCAAACATATCCTGCATCTCTTTCGGGGGTCCCGGCAGACAAAAAACAAGAGAATGTCTAATTTGACCAAAAAAACCAGGAGCTGTTCCACAAAAATTTTCAAGAACTGAAAATCCTTCAGGGATATAGGCTTGCCTTTTTCTGGATTCATTCGATTTTCCAGGAAATCTCTTTATCAGCCCATCCCAGATGCTGTTTTGAAAAACCAACTCAACTTCTGCAGTGCTTGCAACAATTTCTCTGGTTAAATCGTCAGATGTGGGTCCAAGACCACCTGTTATGATTATAACATCAATCTTATCTTTTCTCATCTCAAGAAAATATCCGACGTCTTCATCATCAGGAATAAGAACGATACTCTCAACATCAAATCCCATTTTAGACAATCTCGAACTTAAGAACTTTCCGTGCTTATCCTGAATTTTTCCGGAAGTTATCTCTGATCCTATTGCAATTATCGATGCAGATAACTTTTTAGACACCACCAACCGTCTTTTTCAGTTTTTCTACTCTGGCAGAAAAAATGTCCACTGTCCTGGGATCCCGAATCATTTCACATTTACCTTTAAAAACAACACCATCGGCAATCCTAAGTCTTGCTGTACGTATATTACCATACACCTTACCGGAAGTCATTATTTCAAGCTTATCGGTAGCAATAATATTACCATTCACAATACCGGCAACTACAATAGAAGCTACCTGAATATCAGCATCAATTACCGCACCTTCCTCAATATAGAGAGAACCTGTTGATATTATCTCTCCTTTCAATTTCCCATTTATCTGAAGAGATTCTGTAAAGCGCATTACCCCCGCAAAGACAGTCTCTTTACCCAAAGTTGTACCCATTCTATTGGTATTAGTTCGAATGCTTTTCTTTGCCATATAAATCCATTTCCTGTAATAAATCTTGTTTAGGGTTTCCGGAGCTCGATAAATCGAGCTCTTATTTGGAGGTCATTACAAAAACACCATCCCAATCATCCGGAGGGGGATTATCAATATAGTGCTTACACCGTGCATAATAAACCTGGGAGGGACCATCCTCAGAATCTATTTTTAAAGCCTCTGCAAATAACTTCCTTGCACCTTCAAAATCAAGTAATTTATATTCTTTCCTTCCCTGAGCAAAAATATCAAGAATATTCTTTTTTTCTTCACTGATCATAACTATTCCCCATCTGAATCATCAGATTTCACAAAATGTCTATGAATTCGCTGATCCAGTTCCTTTAGAAAGTTCCCATTCCTGCTGGATTCTATCTCATTTTCAGTCAATCTGGAAATCTCTTCCTTAAATTCATCCAATGATACTATGGCTTTTTGAGCTTCTATAGATACAAAACTGCAAAATTCCGCAGTAGCATCATTCATTTCAATATCAGGATTTGATTTTTCCAAAATCTGTTCCATAGGTTCTCTTAGTTGATTCAAAAAAGTCAGTACTGATTCACTGAAAGATTTAATCTGATCAAATTGTCTTTCTTTTACAAGGTTAATCTTATGAATTTCTCTATTCTTTAATACAGCTCTGATCCTGGCTATTACCTCGGAAAAATTAAAGGGCTTAGTAATGTAATCATCAACTCCAAGCTCAAATCCCTCAATTTTATCCCTGACATCATCCATTGCAGAAAACATAATAATAGAAATATCACGATATTCCGCATATTCAGGATCCTGCTTAATAAGCCGGGTAACCTGCCACCCTGACATTTTAGGCATAACATTATCCAGCAAAATTAAATCCGGTTTAAATTCCGAAATCTTTTCCAGTGCGATAATTCCATTTTCTGCAAGATCTACTTCAAAACCAAGTTTTCCTAACATAACCTCAAAAAAGTCCAAATTCCGAGGTTCATCATCAACAATAAGTATTTTTGCTTTCTCTTCCATCAATCTATAATCCTATACTTGAGAACTCTTGTCAATTCAAATTCCTGCAGATATTAAAACTAAAGGCTATCAGGTATTTGACTTTATTCGTATAAAAATTGATCTGACCAGACCCGTCAGAATAAAAGTAAAAGCAAGAAAAATTGAAAGGAAAGCAAACCAATCCCCAAAGGCTGTATAAATTGTATTTCTCTCAGTATAAACCGGAACATCAGCGATTAAATAATCAGCCGTAAAAGGTTCAAGAAGTGAAGTAATTCTACCATCAGGATCAATTACTCCAGTCATTCCGGAATTTGCACTTCGAACAAGACTTCTCCTGTTCTCTATTGCCCTGAAAACAGCCATCTCCATATGCTGCATTTGCGAAGAAAGAGAACCGGACCAGGAATCATTTGTCAAATTCACAATAACTTCAGCTCCACTGTTTACAAATGCTCTTGATAAATAACCGAAAATATCTTCGAAACATATGGGGGTTGAAAACTTTACACCACCTGTTTCAAAAACTGTATATTCGATACCCCGTTCCCAAAAATGATAATTATTATTAACTAATATCTGATAGATACCGGGAAGAGTTTTTTTATAGGGAAAGTTCTCTGTAAAAGGAACCAGATGTAATTTCCTGTATGTATCTTTAAGATTTCCATCTTCGTAGAGCAATACTGCATTGTAGTCCACACGGTTATAAGAACCATCAGGTAAAACAGGAGGCAGATCAGGATTCTTCAACTGACCATCATCATTTCCAAGAAGGTAAGGGACATTCTGTGTTGCGAGGAACTCTTTTAAATC
>JAUVLL010000251.1 GCA_030600745.1 Spirochaetaceae bacterium
ATACTTTACATTTTTCCCGGGAGTAGTTTTATATTGATCTTCCGGTTTTTTGTTATCAAGATAATCAGCCACATACCCACCGCATCGCTCAGATTCCTCAGTAACAAAATCAACCAGATCGTGAACATGAAGCACATTACCACAGGCAAAAATACCATCTTTACCTGTCATAAGCTGTCTGTCTACGATGGGTCCATTAGTTTCCGGATTAATTGTAATTCCAATTTTTTGTGCCAGTTCATTATCAGGTACAAGCCCAACGGCAAGAAGAAGGGAATCACATTTTATATTAAAACTTTTATCTTTCTGCAGGGCTCCATTTTCCAGAGGAATAACATCTATAGATTCAACTCTGTCCCTCCCGTGTATCTCCCCTACCACATGGGAAAGATAGAGAGGAATATCAAAATCGTTAAGACACTGAACAATATTTCTGGTAAGACCTGCAGGATAGGGTTGAATTTCAATTACAGCCTTTACTTTGGAACCAATCCAGGTCATACGTCTTGCCATTATAAGACCAATATCACCCGAACCTACAACTACACACTCCTTCCCCGGAATAAATCCTTCCATATTTACCAGTCGCTGGGCAAGACCTGCTGTAAACACCCCGGAAGGTCTTGTTCCGGGAGTACCGATACTCCCCCTGTTCCTCTCCCGGCATCCGTTGGCAAAAACAACCGTCTTAATAGAAAACTTAACCATACCGGTATCTCTGGACAATCCGTAAGCAACAAGCTCATCACCTGTCTGTTCAATATCCATCACCGTCATATCTAGAAAAACCTTTATATTTGAAGAATCGACCATATCTATAAATTTTTCCGCATAGGCTGGTCCGGAAAGTTCCTCTTTAAAATAGTGAAGTCCAAAACCGTTATGAATACACTGATTAAGTATTCCACCCATAGAGTTTTCTCTTTCCACTATAGCAGCCGAAAAACCTCTCTTGCCAATTCCCAGGGCAGCTGCCATACCTGCAGAACCCCCGCCTATAACAAGGGTGTCAAATTTTATCTCTTTCATTCCATATTCCCATAACTGTTTACTTCCAGATCACCAATTTTATCTTCAAGAATCCAGGAAGCTTTGCCTCTCTTTGTAATATCTTCATAACTTAAACCTGTTTCTCTCTGTATAATCTTAATTATTCGATCCGTACAAAAACCTCCCTGACATCTGCCCATCTGGGCCCGGGTGTAAAACTTTATACCGTCAAGAGTGGTATGGCCATTTTTTACAGCGGCAATAATTTCAGCTTCACTTACAGACTCACAGCGGCAGACTATTTCTCCAAAAGCAGGATCTGATTTAATAAGTTCATCCGCTTCAACAGGAGAAATAGTTCTCATCCTTGGAAGTTTATCTATTTTCGGGTCATAGGAAGATTTTTCGGTAAGCACAAGACCGTCTTTTTTGAGAAGATTTTTTACATATTCTGCAATAGCCGGAACAGCTGTCAGTCCGGGAGACTGTATTCCGGCAACCTGTATAAAATGTGGCTGTTTAGCAGAGATATCAATATAAAAGTCACCACTTTCAAGAACCGGTCTTAACCCTGTAAAGCTTGTAATAATATCCCGCTGGGAAATTGAAGGGACCATTCTCCTTGCATTACTGAAAACCATTTTCAGGTTTACAGAAGTAGTGGAAACATCCTCTTTACTATCCTGGGGAATAGCCGTAGGCCCAAGCATAGTAGTCCCTTCTACTGTAGGAATAACCAAAATACCTTTTGAAACATGGTCGGGAACAGGAAAAATCACATGATCAGTTCTTGAAGCTGAATTTCGATCCAATAGAAACTCTTCCCCTTTCCTTGGGGTTATTCTAAAATCCTCAGCATTGAATATCTTCGAAACCTCATCTGCAAAGAGTCCTGATGCATTTACAATCCATTGACTTTCTATTTTCCTGCCAGCTTCTGAAATAATCCTGTATCCGGTTGAATCCTTTTCTGCTGATGTTACCTTAAACTCAGTAAACAGTTTTACCCCGTTTTTCAGGGCAGATTCTACCAGTGAAAAAACAAAACGATATGGCTCAATTATGCCGCCTGCAGGTGCATAGAGTCCTCCTGCAACATCATCATTAAGCTTAGGCTCCAGGTAGAGCATCCGGTTTCTGTTGCACATCTCTATACCAACAGCTTTGTTATTTATACCATTCATATACAGCTGTTCCACTGTTTTCATCTCTTCAACAGAGAAGGCCGCAACTATAATGCCGCACCTGCGAAAAGGAAAGTGGAGTTCCTGTTCCAGCTGATCAAACATTCTGTTTCCCTGAACTTCGAGTTTCGATTTAAGACACTCTGACCCATGGTGAAATCCGCCGTGAATTATCCCGGAGTTAGCCTTGGAGACTCCAAAAGATACATCACACTCTTTTTCCAACAGAGCTACCTTTAGATTGTATGAGGATAGTTTTCTTGCTATAGCCGAACCAACAACTCCTGCACCAATAATTGCAACATCAAATATTTCCTTACTCATACCCTATCTTCCATATAAATTTATAAAATGTCAATTGTTGTTTAATGATTTTTTTTGTTCTTTTTTGTACTATTGTAAACACTTTCATCATATGAGATACTTTCTTAAAATATCAGGAAAGGAGGACAGGAGTCAAAATGACAATTCTTGTAACAGGCGGAGCCGGCTATATTGGAAGCCATACAATAGTAGAGCTTCATAAGGCAAATCACGAAGTAATAGTTGTTGATAATCTAAGCAACAGCAGTATAGAATCCATAAAGCGAGTAGAAGAAATAACCGGTAAATCTGTAAAGTTCTATGAGTACAGTATTCTCGAAAAAGATAAACTGCAGCAAATTTTCAAAACTAATAAAATCGATACAGTTATCCACTTTGCAGCCTTTAAAGCTGTCGGAGAATCTGTATCCAATCCCCTGAAATACTATCATAACAACATTGCAGGAACCGTCACACTACTGGAAGTGATGTCAGAATATGGTGTAAAAAATATAGTTTTCAGCAGTTCTGCAACTGTTTACGGTGATCCTGCATCAGTACCTATTGATGAAAGCTTTGCACTGAGGGTCACCAATCCCTACGGCCGTACCAAACTTATGATGGAAGAAATTCTTGAAGATGTCTACAGAGCAGACAACAGTTGGAACGTTGTTATCCTCAGATACTTTAATCCTGTAGGAGCCCATAAAAGCGGCAGGATTGGGGAAGATCCGAATGGTATACCCAATAATCTTATGCCCTATATCAGTCAGGTGGCTGTGGGTAAGCTGGATGAACTTGCAGTTTTTGGTAACGACTACCCTACTGTCGATGGCACAGGTGTTAGAGATTACATCCATGTTGTGGATCTTTCCTATGGACATGTAACGGCCCTTAAAAAAATTAAAGACAATTCCGGCCTGAACATTTACAACCTTGGGACTGGAAAAGGATACAGTGTTCTGGAAACACTTCATGCATTCGAGAAAGCCTGTGGGAAAAAACTGAAATATAAAATTGCTCCAAGAAGAGCCGGTGATATTGCAAGCTGTTATGCCAGACCGGACAAAGCAGAAAAAGAATTAGGATGGAAGGCAACGAGAGAAATGGATGAAATGTGCGAGGATGCCTGGCGCTGGCAGACAAGTAATCCCAATGGATATAAAAATTGGAAATAAATTTCCTTTTAAGTCATTCCATGGAAGAAATGGGCGCGAAAACCGCGCCCCAATGAAGATATTATCAGGTAAGTTTTTTACGAATTGCTGCAGATACATATTCTCCTGCAAGGACAACTACAAATATTGATAAAAGAATCATACTTACATTCTGCCATCTGAACAGGTTCATGGAACTGGTAAGTAAAATACCAATACCACCTGCTCCAACAAGACCGATAACTGATGACTGTCTAATATTAATATCCCATCTAAATATAGATGTACCTATAATTATAGGCATAACCTGAGGTAATACTCCATAGATAAAGACCTTTGCTCCATTTGCTCCAGTAGCACGTATAGCTTCCACCTGTCCATGATTGATCTCTTCAATTGATTCAGAAACCAGTTTCGCCATAAATCCTAAAGATCTCATAGTAAGAGCTGCAACACCGGCAACTACACCAGGTCCAAAAAATACAACAAAAATAAGACCCCAGACAAGTTCATTGACTGACCGGCTGGTTACAATAATAACCCTTGCTACAGCCTGCACAATTGGGTGGGGAGTTGTATTTCTTGCATTTAATATTGCAAGAGGAAACGAAAGAATAACAGCAAAAATAGTACTTAAGGTAGCAATATTTATTGTCTCTATCAGAGATGGAATAATTTCTTTCAGGAAAAATAGATTGGGCGGTGACATCCTGTTTATTAAATCCGCGGCCTGGGCAGGGGCATCCGTAACAAAGGGCCAGTAGATATCCACACTTTTTGTAGCCCATATAAAAATTATAAGAAGTGCAAACTCTATACCAAAACGCTCAAGTGACTGCTTCCTGGAAAAACGTTTCCAGATAGTTGGTGTTATCTCTGTCATTGTAGTCTACTCCTCACTTTACTGCTGATATATTCCATTAAAAGAACAATAACAATAATTGCCAATAAAATAGCCAGAGCAGTATCATACTCATATCTGTGAAATGCATTAAACAATGCACCGCCAATCCCACCGGCACCAACAATACCAATAATTGTTGAGGCACGTAAATTAATATCAAGTAAATAAATACTTAGACCAACATAACGGGGCAGTACCTGGGGAGCAACACCATAAAGCTGAACTTTGAACCAGTTGGCTCCTGTCGCACGAACAGCTTCCACCTGACCTTTATCAATATTTTCTATTGCCTCTGCAAGTAGTTTCCCCATAAAACCCAGGGCAGTAAAAGCCAGGGTTAATATCCCGGGAAAAGGGCCGAAACCGAAGGCTTTAACAAACATTATTGCAACAAGTATAGGAGGGAACGACCTGGCCATTACAATAAAAGCTCTTGCAATTGCATAGACTATTTTGGTTGATATATTTGCTGCAGCAGCCAGAGATAGGGGTATCGCCAGAACAACACTGATGGTTGTTGCAATAATAGCCATCTGCAGGCTCTCAAAAACCCCCTTATAAATCATTGTCCACCTGG
>JAUVLL010000248.1 GCA_030600745.1 Spirochaetaceae bacterium
ATCAGGATGACCTTATTAAGAGTGATAAACTTATATTTCCTGGAGTAGGAGAAGCCGGCTATTCTATGAGAGTGCTTAAAGAGAGAGGTCTGGATAATTTGCTAAAGGATTATTTTAAGTCAGGCAAACCACTTTTTGGTATCTGTCTTGGTTGTCAGATAGTTCTTGATTCTTCAGAAGAGAGTAATACTCCATGTCTTGGACTCGCCCCGGGAATCTCCAGGGAGTTTTCTCATTCCATGGGTTTAAAAATTCCACATATGGGATGGAATCAGGTTAAACAGCAGGGGAAACATTATATTTTTCAGGATGTCCCTGATTCTGCCTCTTTTTATTTTGTACACTCCTATTATCCTGAGCTCAGGTTACCGGAATATGGTATTGCCTCTACTGAATATGGGATTACTTTCACTTCAGGTTTTTCAGTGGAAAATCTTGTAGCGGTTCAGTTCCATCCAGAGAAATCTGGTCCCCATGGACTCAAAATTCTTGATAATTTTATTAAAGGACTGGATTAATGCTTCAGAAAAGAATAATTGTATGTCTTGATGTCAGAGATGGGAAAACTACAAAGGGTATTAAGTTTAAAGGAAACATCGATATCGGAGATCCTGTCAGAATGGCAGAGGATTATTACAGGCAAGGTGTTGATGAGCTTGTTTTTTATGATATAACAGCCTCTTCTGAAAAAAGAGGTATAATGATAGATGTTGTACAAAAAGTAGCAGAAAAGATATTTATCCCCTTCTCTGTAGGTGGTGGAATTAGAACTTTAGAGGATATGAAAAAAGTAATTCTTGCCGGAGCAGAAAAGGTTAGTGTTAACAGTGCAGCAGTACTTGATCCTGCCATTATTTCGCAAGGAGCATCACATTTTGGAAAGCAGTGTATCGTTGTTGGTATGGATGTAGCGGCGGATAAAGGTAAACCTTCCGGTTACGGCATTGTAATAAACGGCGGAAGAACACCTGTTAATCTTGATGCTTTTGAATGGGCAAAAAAGGTTGAATCACTTGGTGCAGGAGAGATTGTTCTTAACTCAATTGATGCAGACGGAACTAAAGAAGGATATGAACTGCAGTTAACAAAAATGATTTCTGAAGGAGTAGGTATTCCTGTTGTAGCATCAGGTGGTGCAGGTACCCCCCGGCACCTTGTTGATGTTTTTAAAAAAGGCCGTGCAGATGCTGCACTTATTGCCTCAATGGTTCATATGGATGGATACACTGTTGAAGGAATCAAAGAATTTCTTAAAAAAGAGGATATTCCTATTCGATTATGATCAAATTTTAATATATAGGTTCTTGATTTTTATATACAATTATCTATATATTATATCTATGAATTAAAATTACAATAACTCATCGGAGAGATGTTATGCCAACATATGATTATAAATGTGAAAGTTGTGGAAAGGTTTTTGAATATTTTCAATCAATGTCTGAAGAACCTATGACTGAATGTCCTGAATGTAAAGGTTCTTTAAAGCGCCTGATAGGTGGGGGGCTGGGAGTTATTTTTAAAGGGAGCAGTTTTTACGTAACAGACAATAAAAGTAAAAACAGCGGCAATGGTATTTCTAAGGTCGCATATACAGATAAACCAGGAAAATCTGAACCCACCCCGGTAAAAAAGACCGAACCCAAAAAAGAGACGGTAAACGCATCCACGTAGGGGCGAACGGCTAAGGTTGCATAGCCGTTCGCCCCTACGGTTTAAAATAAATCCTTTCTGCCTTTTCTGCTGCCTCTTTTAATAGATTTTCTCCCTCCAGCAAAATAAAAGATTTTTTCAATTTTTCTCTGTCAGGAGTTACCAGAGGGTGTTTAGGAGAGAAAATCGTACAGCAATCCTCAAATGGAAGAATAGACGTCTCGAAAGTGTCTATAGATTTTGCAATTTTTATTATATCTTCTTTATCCATACCTATAAGTGGTCTGAATATTGTTAAATCTGTTTCACTCCCGGTGTATCTTATACTTTCGACAGTCTGGCTTGCTACCTGGCTAAGAGATTCCCCTGTAACAAGACAGATATTACCTCTGTTTTTGGATATTAATTCTGCAATTTTAACCATTCCTGCGCGCATTAGAAGCGTGATTTCCTCTTCTCTTGCTTTTTGTTTGAGTAGAAGCTGAAAATCTGTGAATGAAACCACAAAAAGGCTTAGTCCTGAAAGATAAGGAGCAATTTTTTCTGCCAGTGATTTAACCTTTAAAAGAGCATCATCTGATGTATATGGGTAGGCATGGAAATATACAGCATCCATTCTAAGACCTCTTTTAGCCATCAGGTAACCTGCAACAGGGGAGTCTATCCCTCCGGATAAAAGAAGCATTCCTTTTCCGGCACTTCCTACAGGTAATCCTCCTGTACCTTTTTCCTGTGCACCGTAGATATAGGCAAGGTCTCGTATTTCAATACTGATAGTCCAGTCGGGGTTATGGACATCAACTTTTAATGACGGTATGGAATCAAGAAGATATTCTCCAATCAAAGAAGATATCTCATAGGAAGTATATTTAAATCCTTTATCAGCACGTCTGGATTCAATTTTAAATGTTCCCGCCGGATAGCTTATTGCAAGTTCATTGGCGAAATCCAGTGCAGCAGTTTTTATGTCTTCAATATTTTTTTTTACTTTTACTGCCCGTGTAAAACCTACAAGGCCGGGTGTAGTTGATAAAGCATACTGTATATTTTTGATATCACTTTCATCAGTTTCAAGAAAAAATCTCCCTTTTTGTATGGTTATTCTGGAAGGTTTCCTGAGCTTTTTTTTAATATTGAATCTCAGTTGTTTTTCAAATCTGGATCTATTACCTTTTTTGAGTGATATTTCACCAATTTTTATCAAATACAGATTATCCATTTTTGCTCCATAAAGTTTATCTAAGATATTTTTTTAGTTCTGAAAGCTTTTCATCTAAAATATTACAGAAATCTATTATATTTTCTTCTGTTGTTGAACACCCTGTAGATATTCTAATTGAACCTGCGGCATCCTTTTCTGATATCCCTGAGGCAATCAAAACCCTGCCTTGTTTTTTTCTGTTTTTGGAGGAGCATGCTGAACCTGTAGAAATAAAAATACATTCATCACTTAGAACGCGTACAAGAACTTCTCCCGGAACCGGAGATACTGTAGCACTTACTATAAAGGAAGAATATTGTAGAGTATCATCTGTTTTAGATCTAAAAAGGACTTCAACTCCATCTATTTTTAGGAGTTTTGTAATAAGAAGTGATTTTAAATAAGCTGCATGTTTTATATTGTTATTAAGCTTATTCAAACTTTCTTTCATAGCTCTTGTAAATGCCATTATTCCTGCAATATTCTCTGTACCGGGTCTGATTGAAAATTCCTGACCTCCACCTGGTGATAGAACAGATATAGGTTTTTTTAAATATAATAAACCCGTTCCCTTTGATCCACCTATCTTATGAGCACTGAAAGAAGCTGAATCTATATCGAGTAAACCAGGTTTAAAAGGTATCTTCCCAAGGGCCTGTACTGCATCTGTATGAATATGTATTGATCGGCCATTTGTTTGTTGAAAATTTCTAATTATGGAAATAAGACTTTTCAATGGCTGAATTGCTCCTGTTTCGTTATTTACTGTCATTATAGAAACAAATACAGTGTTAGGTTTTAACAATGGAATAAGATCATTTGAATTGATAAATCCATTTAAATCCGGCTTGATATATGATATATCAAATCCAGTATCTTTAAGAGTTGTTGAGTATTCGTAAATTGAAGGGTGTTCGATTGCAGAAATAATTATATGTCCTTTTGATTTTTTCCGAAAAAGAGATGATATAACAATATTGTTGGATTCTGTTCCGCCGGAAGTAAAGACAAGTTGTTCAGGTTTTGTCCCCAGTAAAGTTGCACACATCTTTCTACTATTATCTATTTGAATTCCGGCAGTTTTCCCTTCTATGTGTATGGAAGATGGATTCCCTTGAAACGTTAATAATGCATCTGCAATAAATGAAGGCAGGTCGGCGTTTATAGGAGCTGATGCAGCCCAGTCAAGATATATGCTGTTTTTCATATTTGGATAATAAGCAAACTAATCATTCATTTCAATGTAATTTTAAATTAAATACATGGTTTTTTAATAAAATACTGCTTGCAAAAGCCTTATATAATGTGTACTGTATATAGCATGAAAGAAAAGACATGTTGTTCCGGTATTATTATTGAATCCTACGCAGAAAAACTTAAAGTATGCGGTCATCCTTTAAGACTAAAAATATTGTGTCTTATAGAAGATGAGGATGCATGTGTTACTGACTTGTGGACGTGTCTCAATCAGTCTCAGCCTGTAATCTCTCAGCATTTAGCAGTTTTAAAGGAAAAGGATATTGTTGTATCAGAAGTTAAGGGCAATAAAAGATTCTACTCTATCTCAGATCCTTTTATAAAAACTCTAATCAGGGATATGCTTTCTTAGGATATTCTTTTGAAAGAAAAAATATTTAAAATTGGAAGAAAAGAAACTAAAATAAAGTTTCTCGATTATTCAGAATTGCTGAAATTTAATTTTAAAGCAGTACTGGCAACTTTTGATACTAATACCAGAAAACTTTTTCCTGAAAATATTGCTGTAGAAGAGTTAGTCCTTGAGTCGGGTGAAATAACAAAAAAATGGGGAAGTGTCGAATCCATTATATCCAAAGCCATTGAAATGGGTGCTGCCCGGGACTCGCTGTTTGTTGGAGCAGGTGGAGGTGTAATCTGTGATATGGCTGCTTTCGCAGGGTCTATCTACATGCGTGGTGCAGAAGTAATACTAATTCCGACTACCCTCCTTGCTATGGCGGATGCTGCTCTCGGTGGTAAAACAGGTATCGATTTTAAGGGCTACAAAAACATGATAGGAACTTTTGCACCGGCTTCAGAAGTCCGGATATGTATTGACCTGCTCATGACTCTGCCTGACCGCGAATATATGAACGGTTTGGGCGAAATTATAAAACATGGATTACTTAGGGATACTGAGATTTTAACGATTCTTAATAATGAGCGTAAATCTGTTTTAGCCAGGAGCAAGGATATTTTGACAGAGTTGGTTGATCGTTCCATAAGTGTAAAGGGGTGGTATGTGGAGCAGGATGCCGTTGAATCCGGTATTAGAGCACATCTGAATCTTGGTCACACCTTTGGTCATGC
>JAUVLL010000210.1 GCA_030600745.1 Spirochaetaceae bacterium
CCATGAAGACAAACAACATCTATTAAAGGTATATTCTTAGGGACCCACCATGTCCTTCCGCAATTTGAACATTCATACTTATCATAAAGAGCACTTTTTACCTTAGCGAGCAGCTGTCCGGCATCATCTTTCTCATTTTCACTGGCTCCGGTTCCATCATCAGCTAAAATTCTTTCTGCAATTTCTCCTGCACCTTTGTAATCCAATCTGGTAAAAAGGAAATCACCATAGTTTAAAAGAATTCTAAAATTCTTAGGGGAAAGTCTAATAGCTTCAATAAAAGAAGTATCAGCTCTTCTATACTCCCCTTTTCTAAATGCAACCTGTGCAATCATCTCAAGAGTTGCAGATGTTGGATAATTTTCCATTAATCCGGAGAGAATCTCTTCTGCTGCCAAAACATAATCCTGTTTTAATAGAGCAGAAGCAAGATTTTCTTTATAATTTCTATTGGATGAATCTCCGGTCATAGCCTTTCGGTATAAATTAGCCGATTTCCCGTAATCCCCAATGTCATATAGAAGATTCCCCATCTGATTCTGAACTGACGGAATCTCTGATCCTTCTGAAAAAAGAGACAGCGCATTTTCTATACCATCAACCGAAGCAACAGCATCCGAATAGTTTATTAAAATATCTATAGAATCCTTTTCCAGTTCAAGGGCTTTGGAAAGGCGTAACTTTGCCTCTTCTCCTCTATTTTCTGAAAGGAGAATTAACCCATAAAGATTATGTACCCAGGGATTATCAGGTTCAAGCTCTATAGCTTTTAGAACAACCTCCTCTGCAGGCAGTCCCATTAAATGAAGCGTTTCCGCATACCTAAACCAGTAAGGATAAAATTTTTCTTCCTTCTCTGCTGAACTTTTAAAGAGAGCCAGAGCTTCGTCATTAAACCCCTTGTCCCTCAATATTATTCCATACAAAAAATCCACAGAACTATCTTCCAGACCCTCTTTTATTAAACGCTGAAATATCAGAGATGCTTCCTCCAACCTCCCTTCATCAAAAAGAACCTTGCCCTCAAGAATTCGGCCTTCCTTATTACCCGGCTTTAACCTGGACATACCAGAAATTACATGTGTCAGCTCATCATAATTTTCATCCCTGAAAAAACAGAGCGCAGCCTCGTTATAATAAGCAAATGAAGACTCATAATTACCTGTTTTCTCTAAGGTTCTGGCAATATTCAATCTAAAAACTCCATTCCGTGATTCCATACTGCAAGCCTTTCTATAATAATTGACTGCTTTATCAAACCTACCTAAACCATCCTCTGCATTACCCATCAGGTTAAGAAGAAAAGAATCTTCATTTAAAATATCAGAATAGGAATTTAGAAAATCTCTCAGCTCAAGAAGTCTGTTCATTCGATATAATATGCCGGATTTCTCAATAATTATATCTTTGTTGTATTCATCTGATAATTCAACACACGAATCCAGAGCAACAAGAGCTTCATCATAAGAAAACAACATACTTAGAGATTTAGCCATAAGAAGGAAAAGTCCGGCATCAGCCGGATTTTCTCTGGATATTTTTTTTATCTGTATTAAAGCAGCACTGTACTGACCTGAATCAAATAATCGTTGGGCTAATCTTTTTCTATTTTCTACAGGAATAATTCCATTCTTAACCTGACTATGGTAGGAAATTTCAACTTCAACAGCTCTGGACTCTATTATCATCCTGGAAAGTGAGAAATAAGCAGCATCTTTATTTGAGAAATTCTGCCCACCGAAAGCAATATAACCTGCATCGATCGTATCATCGTCTATCTCCCCGACCCATTCATTATCCAAAAACAGGGCGATGGAAAAGCCGTGAACAATTATTCTGAGTCTTATCTCCCGAGGTGATTCAAGATTACAGGAAGTCCATGGAATTAACATCCTTGGAGTTTCATTAAAAACAACATCCAGCCGAAAGTATCCGTCCTCAGAGACCATAAAATAGTAGTAGTTACGATCATCAGCATAACGGAAGAGAATACCTGCAGCCGAGTGTCCATTATCCTTATCTATCGAGATAACTGCATCCAAAACAAAATCTTTGTACCGGTAAAAATTATTTACACTCCAAACGAAAAGATCCTGTTTTGTTGCTTTCAGTATAAGAGAATTGTCTGCTATTTCAACTTTTAAAGATTCTGTATTTTCAAGTTCAAATCTGTTTTTACCTTTCCCTTTAAAAGAACACTCCCATAGTTCTCCAACTATACTATCTTTTTCCGCTTTTTTTCTTTTTCGAAATAACCACATAATTAAGAAGCAGTATATGTCTATGACTAACCTTAGTCCACTAATAGGATTGATTATTTACAGATTATAGGTTAACTTGTCATCGTCAGATGCCGGCGTGGCGAAATTGGTAGACGCAGCAGACTCAAAATCTGCCGCCCGCAAGGGTGTATCGGTTCAACTCCGATCGCCGGTACTACAGTTTACAGTGAACAGTTATCAGTGAGCAGATTCTGATAACCGTTTACTGATCACTGCTAACTGCAAGTCCGGGGTTAAAAAATGCGAAGACTTTTCTTTTCCCTTCTTATTGTCTTTTTTGCTTTAGGGTCTGTTTATTCACAGAGCAGCCCTGTGGTTGAAGAGACTCCATCTAATTCAAACGAATTTATCTATCAGCTTGGTATAGGATCTGCCTGGTCTTTTTATTTTCCTCGAATAAAAACAACAGTTGATGGGATAGATTCAGCTTCACTCCTCCGAATACCATTCAGTATAAATTTTCTGTTTGGCAGTAGTCTATCCAATTCAACAGCATGGACCATCAACCTCACAACAGGCATAGACCACTTTTCAGCCTCATCAGAATCAATTACAATTTATTCAATTCTACTCACAGGAGGGTTGCAGTTTATTCCTTTTAGGGAAAGTCTGGTCCTGGGAATAAATGGAGGAATCAACCTGCTTATTCCAAATACAGATCTAAGCTATGACGGAGAAATCGAATATGGTTCAGGGTTTTCCCTTGATATTGCTTACATGTTTGAAGGGATGAAGTTTGGAAAACCAGGTATAATACCGGGACTGGGAATAAAATTTATACATTCGGAACTTATCAGTGGCAGAGTAAATCAAATCTGCGGATATATAAATTTCGGGATAAAATAAAAAAGACTACAGGAATAATTTATGCACTCAAATATCAGACAACTCCTTGAAGCAACAGACAGTCTTGCATCAGAAACAAACAAACTTAAATTTTCAGGAAAAGTAAACCATGTTTACAACCCCCTTATCTATGCAGAAAAACCGCACAGGAATTATATCCTTAAATATGGTAATAATAAAAAGAAAGTACTTTTTTTGGGAATGAATCCCGGTCCATGGGGGATGGCACAAACAGGAATTCCATTCGGTGAAGTATCCTATGCTAAAGAGTGGTTGGGGATTGAGGGTAATATATTGCAACCTGAAAAATCCCACCCGAAACGCCCTATTGAAGGATGGAACTGCCGGAGAAGTGAAGTCAGCGGCCGAAGGTTATGGGGTTTAATGGAAGAAAGATATAAATCGGCAACATCTTTTTTTAAAGATCATTATATTGAAAACTACTGTCCATTGGTATTTATGGAAGAAAGCGGCAAAAATCTGACACCGGATAAACTTCCCGCAGCAGAAAGAGACCCACTAACTAAAATATGTGATTCCCATCTTAGAACAGTTATAGAGATAATGGAACCTGAATTTCTGGTAGGTATTGGTAAATATGCAGAAAAAAATCTTCGAAGAGTTGCAGAAACAATGAATAACAGTAAACGCTATAAAATCTCAGCAATTCTCCACCCCAGTCCGGCAAACCCGCACGCAAACAAAGGCTGGGCAGAGGCAGTTACAGGACAACTGGTGGAACAGGGTATATGGTGTTGATTACAACCGCCGTATCACCGCGTCTTACGACGAACGGAACGCCCCCTTTTCTATGGCAAACTGCATTACATAGGTTAACAGATCATCATCAATATCCTCAGCATAGGTAGAAAAAAGGTCTTTTATAGTTACCCATTCATCCGGTTTTATTGGATCTTTAAGATTATCGTAATCCATATCAAAAAGATCAATGACATCTACCAGATGATAGGCAAGCTCCCTAAGAGAATCAGAATCGGTAGGGACAGATCGCAACCTGTCCCTACCGGAATCAATGTAATACTGATAAAGATCCTCCATTAGATCCATGGGTAACATAAACCCTGACTGCATAAACAGATCACCAATCTTATCTTTCATATCACCAATAGTAGGGGCAAGACATGCCTTGTCCCTACCATTTATTGTTTTTTCAATTCCCCGATAGAGGATCACAGATGCTCCCATTTTTATCACCTATATTATTTAGTTTTCGATAATAGTTATCTCTACACGCCTGTTTCTGACCATCCCCTCTATGGTACTATTATCCGAGACAGGGTCGGATGCTCCCTTCCCGGTGATAATTAACTGATCACTTCGTTTTGCGCCTTTTTCAATAAAATACTGAGCAACTATAGCAGCCCGCTGTTTTGACAGTTCAAGACGGCCTTCGGCCGTACCTGCCAAAGCAGTATGTCCTGTTATAACAACATCCCGTTCAGGATAATTTTTCAGGATATCAACAACTATATCCAGTTTCTTTTTTTCTGCATAACTAAGTGCAGAGGAATCAGCACCAAAGTTGATGCTGCCGAGGGTAATGGTTACCCCATTTTCATCAATACTTACCACTGCATTTTCAAGGCGTTCCTTTTCCAGTCTAGCCTCAATATTACCGGCAATCCTGTTTTTATCCATCAATTCAGATTCAGTTACATTAGCCCATGCAGTACCAGTAAACTCATAGGAGCTTCCATTCGAAACACTAAACTGTATATTAAATTCCTCTTCATAGGCATAAGGTCTGCCGGTTTCATTATCCCAGTATAATGTTTGATCTGAATATCCTGTAACCCTGATCGGATACAATGGATACCTGGAAAAATAATCGGGAGTGCGGTAAGAAATAGAATAGAATATTGAAATAATATCATATAAAGTTCCATCCTTCTCTTCCTTACCCAGATATTTATACTTAACCTTTACCGGATAACTGAAAGCCTCCCTGATACCATATCCATTTCGGAGGTCATGAACTTCATACCCTTCCGAACTCCATATATCACCAGGTTTATAATCCCTGTTGTCAAAAAGGGGAACATTCCTGACAACAGGCATAAAGAAACCGGGGTCAATACTGATTTTACCGGTTTCGTCTCTAATAAATGTGGAATAGTACTCCTGGGATAGTGCATATACCTGAACATTCCCACTGCGTTCCTCTGAAGTTGAATAATTAGCTTCAATTTTACCACTCCCATCATCAAAAACATCTGCAACTTCTACAGAAATTTTATTGAGTATTCTGGCCTTATGGCTGAATATCCCATCTATATATACACTTTCATCCACAACTGAAACGATCTTATATTTTTCACCCTGGTTGTACTTATAACGAAACACTTCTGCATACAGAGATACAGAAAATATAAATAAACTTAAAATAATGAAAAATTTTCTCACTTCACTCTCCTTTGGTTGCAGCCTTTTTATCAATTTCTTGACAAAACCCACCTCTAATTATATCCTTATTTAAAAGAAACTCAAACAGGATATCAGTTTGTTACACAATTTCAGACAACACGGTAAAATTGAAAAGGTAAATGCTGCATTAAAACTGTGTGGTTTCACCAATCCAACCTCATTCCAACTACAAGTCTTTCCTGCAATCTTTTCGGGTAAAGACATAATTGCTGAAACCGAACAAGCCAGGGGAAGAACAATATCGTACCTTCTTCCATTACTTATAGAACAATTCTCCCAAAAATACTCTCCATCTGTAATTATACTGACCGATTCGCAAGTATCAGTTAAAAGAATAGAAAAAAACTACACTTTTCTTGCCAATGCCAATAAATTAAAAATTTCTCTGGCTCCCCTGGGGCAAGACGGAAATGCTGGAAACGATCTTTTTCTTTTCCGAAAGAAACCCGGTATAATTGTCGGCACCTCCAGTCGTATAATTGATCATATCCGGAGAAACAATATTAACTTTACAA
>JAUVLL010000198.1 GCA_030600745.1 Spirochaetaceae bacterium
CACTTTTTCTACTTAAAAAATACTTCTTATCTAATATAAGGCCAATACCTGGCGAAAAAGCTTAGGATGCATATGCGAGCAGTAAACTTGTTTACGACCAGCACAAAAACAAGCTGAATTTATAGACATCGCAAAAGCCTCTGGGTGTTATTCTGTAATTGGAGGATAATTATGGATGCTTTAAAAGAAGCTTCAATTGAACGTATAAAACAGATGCCTGATGGTATTCCTCTTGAAAATATCATGTATGAGATCAATTTTATTAGTCAGGTACTTGAAGGAATCAAAGATGCTGATGAAGAAAAAGTAATATCAACTGAAGAACTTCTTAAAGAAATTGGATCATGGGGAAAGTAATTTGGACTGAGAAAGCTGTAACCCACCTTCAATATATCCAAACACGGATTGCAACAGCACCCTATTCGTGATATTTTAATTCAGATGAAATACTACGTACTCCAGGTTATGACAGGGGAAGAGAATAAGTTTATTGGTTTGGCAAAGGAAAATTTTAAAATTAACCTTCCGGCCTTTGATATTAATGATAATCTGTTATGGCCCAGAAGAAAGCTGACAATTAGGAAAAATGGGAAAAATAAAGAAAGTCTGGCATCTATTTTTCCCGGTTACCTTTTTTTTGAAGCTGAAAAGCTTAGTACCGATATTCAGTGGATCCTGCGCCGGACAGCCGGTTTTGTCAGATTTTTAAAAAATAACCGGAATATAGAACCAATTGAAGGCTCTGACAAAGAACTTCTACTACATTTTCTTCATTTTGGTGAGGTTGTTGAGAAATCTAAAGTCTGGTTCGATGAAAACGGGAAAATTAAAGTTTTAAGCGGGCCTATGAAAGGGATGGAAGGTAGAATAATAAAGGTAGACCGAAGGAAAAAGAGGGCAAAAGTTAATTTGTCCCTTTATAAAGAATCATTTGCAATTGATTTCGGATTTGAAACTCTGGGAAAAGTAGAAGAAAATGAGTAAAACAAACAGAATAATAATTATTGGCGCCGGTTTTGCAGGACAGGAAATAGCTGCTGAAATATCCTCTAAAGGAATACTTGGAAAAGTTGTAGCTTTTCTGGATGATAATCCCGAAAAAATAGGCAATTCGGAACACAATATTCCAATTATAGGCCCGGTCAATAGAGCGAAAGAATTTATCCTGAAAATGCAGATAGATGAAGTATTAATTGCCATTCCGGGTGCAGCAGAATCTGATCTCCGAAGAATATATGCAATATTACAGAAAGCAAAACTAAAAAAGATCAGAATACTTCCCAGTATCTCTCAAATTATTGAGGGAGATGCTCACCTTATTCAAGCACGCGAGATAAAGGCTCAGGATCTACTTGCAAGAAATCCTGTTCATATAGGTCTGATTGAAAGCCTTGAATACCTGCGGGGAAAGAGAGTCTTAATAACCGGTGCCGGAGGCAGTATTGGGAGTGAACTTGCAAGACAGCTTCTTTCCGGAGGAGCGGACAGGCTTTATCTATTTGATCATGGTGAAAACAGTGTTTATGAGATAGAAAGAGAGCTTAGAATTCTACAGGAAGGCGGAGTGGGAGAGGCTTCCACCATAATCCCGATTGTCGGAGAACTCCAGGACAGGGATTTTGTAAAGTTCATTATCCGTCGACTAAAGGCGGATGTAATATTCCATTGTGCTGCCTATAAACATGTTCCTCTGATAGAGGAAAACCCTGTAGAAGCAGTAAAAAATAATATTTTCGGAACAAAAAATATTGTTGATGCTGCAGTGGAATCAGAAGTCTCCAGGTTTGTTTTTATATCAACTGATAAAGCTGTTGCTCCATCAAGTATCTATGGTGCCAGCAAAATGGTAGCAGAAGAACTCGTCCTTAACAATAATTCCAAAACAACAAATTTCATGGTCGTCCGCTTTGGAAATGTCCTTGGCTCCAGGGGAAGTATCGTCCCTCTTTTTACCCGTCAAATAATGAAGGGAGGGCCATTAACAATTACTCATAAGAGTGTTAAACGGTTTTTTATGACTATCCCTGAGGCAGCTTCTCTGGTTCTGAAAACAGGGGGAGTCGGATCCGGGGGGGATCTGTATATACTGGAAATGGGTGAACCTATTTTAATAAGAAATCTTGCAGAACAGATGATCCGGTTTTATGGTTTTATACCGGAAAAGGAGATTGCCATTAACTACATAGGGCTTAGACCTGGAGAAAAAATGGATGAACGACTGTGGACAGAAGAGGATACAGTTATCAAAACTATACATCCGGGTATTATTAAGGTTGTTCACAGAACAAGATTAAAAGGTCAATTGGAAAGCCTGCTTAAGAATCTTCAGGAAGTCTGCTATCTGGAAAAGGATGAAAATCTGTATAGAAATCGTATATACTTAAGAAAGATACTCAAAAAGTACATCCCAAGCATAAAGATGGTTGAAAATGAACCTGAATACTGATTTTATTCCCTTTGCAAAACCTTCTCTGGGAAAAGAAGAGGAAGAAGCTGTAATAAGAGTACTCCGAAGCGGTTGGCTGACAACAGGAGCAGAAGTAAAGAAATTTGAATCGGAGTTTGCTTCCTATACAGGTACAGCAAATGCCCTTGCAGTCAATTCAGCAACATCAGGTCTTCACCTGGCTCTTGAATCCTTTGGTATTGGTCCTGGAGACAAAATAATTACAAGCTCCTATACTTTTACCTCGACTGCTGAAGTAATACGCTATCTTGGTGCTGATCCGGTCTTTGCAGACATAAATCCGGAAACATTTAACTTAAGCCCTCTTGAAGTAGAAAAACAGTTGCAGAAAGATCCCTCAATTAAAGGAATAATACCTGTTCATATAGGCGGACATCCATGTGATATGGAATCATTCCTTGAACTAAAAGAGAAATACAAAATAATGCTGCTGGAAGATGCAGCACACTCCTTTCCTGTAAAATTAAACGGGAAATTCCTGGGTTGTATAGGTGATGCCGGCGTTTTTTCTTTTTATGCCACAAAAACCATAACCACAGGTGAAGGTGGTATGATAGTTACTAATAACAACGAAGCGGCAAAACGAATGTCGGTAATGCGTCTTCATGGAATAGACAGAGAAGCATGGGACAGATATACCTCAGAGAAACCTGCCTGGCAGTACTCCATTGTTGATGCGGGGTTTAAGTACAATATGCCGGATACAGCAGCTTCAATTGGAAGAGAACAGTTAAAAAAAGCCGCCATGTTTCTTGAGAAAAGAAAAAAAATTGCTGATTTCTATTTTAAGGAATTAGGAGATCTTGATTTCCTTAAGCTTCCTGAACAGCAGGATAATCATGCATGGCATCTTTTTATGCCGAGAATAATTGCAGATAAACTAACTGTAGGAAGGGACGAGTTTATAGAAAATCTTATAAATTTGGGGATAGGGATCTCTGTTCATTATATTCCTCTG
This sequence comes from Spirochaetaceae bacterium, assembly GCA_030600745.1. Lineage (GTDB taxonomy): Bacteria > Spirochaetota > Spirochaetia > B11-G9 > B11-G9 > JAJRQE01. The sequence goes on from JAUVLL010000198.1 coordinate 3,426, forward strand.
CATATAATGCCCTACTATAAGAATAAATACGGTTGCAAACCACAGGATTTCCCTGAAACTTTAAAGGCCTATAATGCTGTTTTCAGTCTGCCTATTTACCCTGATTTAACAGAAGAACAGCTGGGAAGAATAGTTTCCTCAGTCAAAAAGACAGGCTTACACTTCAGGAGAAAAATCTAATGGCAAAAGATCATATATTTCTGGATGATATAACCAGCCGGAAAATGCTCTTTGCAAGCCTTATACGTTCATCAATTCCAAAAGGTTCAATTGCATCCATTAAAATACCTATTCTGCCTAAGGGATACTACAGCCTGACAGGAAAAGATATTCCCGGAGATAATAGTGTATCTGTTTTTTCTGAAGAAATGCCTCTGTTATGCAATGGTTCAGTTCAATATGAAGGAGAACCGATCCTGGTAATCTGTGGTCCCGATGAAGATAAAGTTCTAAAACTGTGCAATAACACTATAGTTGAATACGACACTGACTATTCACTTCTAACCTTTGACAATTATCATAAATATCAAATATCAGGTACAAAAAAATTTATTAAAGGAAGTGTTGACAGTAAATTCAGAAGCTCCAGTCAGACTGTTGAAGGCGAATATAAAACATCAATGCAGATGTTACCTATAGCATACCCTATGGGTTCTATTGCAAGATATAAAAATAAAATACTGGAAATTACAACGGCATCCCAATGGCCCTTTCATATTCAAAAAACTGTTGCCGGTGTCTGTGCTCTTCCGGTAAAAGTGATTCAGGTTAATATTGAACCGTACCACCATACCTACGATGAAAAACTGATACTTCCCTCTATATATTCAGCAATTGTTGCTGTTCTTGCACTTAAATCAGGAAAAGAGGTAAAAATTGTTGCCCAGCCCCAGAGAATTCTGCAGTACAGTATAAAACGACCACCAGTACAAATTATCAGAAAATCTGCTCTGAACAATTCCGGAAAAATCATTGCAGAAGATATAGAAATAAATGTTGATATCGGTGCTTATCCTCTATTTACCGACGAAATTCTAAGTCAGCTTATCCTTGGTGCGGCATCTATATATTCAATAACAAACCTAAGGATTAGAGCCAATGCAATTCGTACCTCTTCACCGCCAATGAATATATTTAAAGGCTGCGGAATAGGGATGGGAACATTTTCTGCAGAGACTCAAATATCAAGAATTGCTGCTCTTAAACAAATAAACCCTCTTACTCTCCGCCTGGAATACCTTCCTGAAAAAAATCAAAAGCTTCCATCAGGAGGCCTCCTTAAACAAATTTCACAAAGAGATATTTTAACAAAGGTAGCAGCGGAAGCTGATTTCCACAGAAAATACTCAGCCTATGAAGTTCTAAAAAAAAGACAAACAGGAAAACTTGAAATACCGGGAAACTTAAGGGGAATAGGACTTGCAATGGGATATGCGGGAAATGGATTCTCAAGGGAAAAAGACAAGAGAGAAGCATATTCCATGAAAGTAAAATTGGATCAAAATAATAAACTCTATATTTCCAGCAGCTCCAACGGGTCAGCACCTGGGAATATATGGAAAGAAACTGCCGCGAAGATCCTTGGACTTGATATCGAATCCATTGAAATAGTCAGGGGAAATACAACTATCCTGCCCAATTCAGGACCATCATTTCTATCGAACGACTTAAGTATTATGACAAACCTGGTAGAAAAATGCTGTTATGGTATAAAAAAACACAGATTTAATAAACCACTTCCAATAGAAGAAAAAAGAAGTTTCAAATCTCCCGGAAAAGATATCTGGAATTCAGAAAAATTGAAAGGGATGCCTTTCAACACCCTCTCATGGGGTGCAGCAGTAGTGGAGATTGAACTGGATCATGTATTTCTCAGGCCTTTTATCAAAGGTATATGGACTATTTTTGATGTTGGGAGAATACACAATACTAAAGCTGCCAGATCTGCTGCAGAAGCAGAGATATTCGAATCCCTTGCCTGGGCAGGTGGCAAAACAGATCTGTTTAGTCCGGCAGTTTCCCATACTGAGATAGGGGTTATGGAGAAAACCAGACTGACCAATGTGAATATCGAGTTTATTACAGATTCAAAAAGAATCAGTGGAGGAATAGCACAGTTGCCGGATACTGTAATTCCATCTGCATTTGTACAGGCTTTATCTCAGGCTACAGGAATCTATTTTGATACTCTTCCTGTAACACCGGAAAAAATTTTCCAGCAACTGGAGGGATAATGAAGATTAATTTTAAACTTAACGGAAAAAATGTAGAATTTGATTCTGCTCCGGGAACCAGGCTGGTTGATCTTCTTAAAACATCCGCAAAAATCATGAGTCTACGAACAAGCTGCTACAGGGGGATTTGCAGAGGCTGCGCTTTATTCTTCAATGGAGATCTTGTATCTTCCTGTCTTATCCCTGCATTTCAGGCAAGAGATGCTGAAATAATAACTTTTGAAGGTTTGAGCAAATTCGACGAAATAAACGATATAATCAAAGGATTCGAAGATACAGGATATCACCCATGTGAATTCTGCCGCCCGGGTAAAATAATGACTATACATTCAATCCTGGAAAATTATGTTGAACCGGATGAACATCAAATTCTGGAGGCATTTGAGGGAATAAACTGTTCATGCACTGACAAATCTACACTGATAAAAAGTGTAAAAGCAGGAGCATACTATAGGAGGAGAAGAAGGCGTGCAAGAAGTATATAGTCATATTTTTTACCCTTCAACCCTTAATGAACTGTTAACTATAAAAAACCAGAATCCTGAGGCTGTAATATGGGCAGGCGGTACAGGCCTGATGGGAAAGCAGGAAATGAAGAGACCTACCCTTCCTGCCAGCATAATACAGATTTCACGAATTTCTGAGCTAACAAAAATCAGACGTACAGAACGCTTCCTGGAAATAGGTGGATGGGACCGCGGCCGGTCTCCTGTTCGTGCAGTTCTCGAAGGACGTCGAGCAGATCACGGCCGAGACCGAGGCCAACTACGTTATCACGGGAGGTCCGGGCGGGTCCTACAC
>JAUVLL010000013.1 GCA_030600745.1 Spirochaetaceae bacterium
TCACTTTTTCTACTTAAAAAATACTTCTTATCTAATATAAGGCCAATACCTGGCGAAAAAAGCTTAGGATGCATATGCGAGCAGTAAACTTGTTTACGACCAGCACAAAAACAAGCTGAATTTATAGACATCGCAAAAGCCTACATACACTTGACATATACACATGCCATGTATACTTTATATTTATGAATGCTATAAATGCCTTAAAAATACGAAATCAATTCGGAGAAGTTCTGATCTATTGGATAAGGAAAAAGAGCCTATTCTTATTACCAAAAGTAAAAAAATTCGAGCTGTTTTAATCCGTTATGAGGATTTCCAAACCAGGTTGCTCCTTCACTTATACAGGAAGATCCTGTGGTAACTCTTAGGAAATTGATAGGATATGAAGATTGAGGTATATCCTGGAGGCAAATAAGTGGAGAAAGTGAGAATAGGTCTTGGACAGTTAAATACAAGAGATAACATTGAAAATTCCTTCAAGCAAATTGAAGAGCAGACAGCAGAATGTTCTCAAAAAGGTGCTCAGCTTGTTGTATTTCCGGAAATGTCTACTTATTTATCAGAAACTTCAACAATGGAAACTGCTCAAAAAATTAAAGGAGAAATAATATCCCGATTTAAAGAACTTGCTGTTAAGTATGATATTTATATCCATAATGGAAGTTTTGTTGAGAAATCTGAGATTAGTGGGAAATCATACAATACCTCAGTATTAATAAATCCCGAAGGGAAGATCGAAGCTGTATATAAAAAAATCCATCTGTTTGATATCGAGATAAATGAGGAGCTCTCGTACAGAGAATCCGATAGATATGAAAGAGGAAATTCAGTTGTAAATGTAAGTACAGATATAGGAGATTTTGGCTTCTCAATCTGTTATGATCTTCGATTTCCTGAACTCTACAGAAAGCTGGCATTCCAGGGTGTAAAACTTATCTTTGTACCAGCAGCATTTACTATGCATACAGGAAAGGATCACTGGGAATCATTACTTAGGGCGAGAGCAATCGAAAACCAGGTTTACATTGTGGCTCCGAACCAGATCGGAGAGCACCCGGATAATAAGTTCTGTTACGGAAACAGTATGATTGTTGACCCCTGGGGAAAGGTGATAGCCAGAGCATCAGATAAAGTGGGTACTATTGTTGCAGATATTGACTGGGATTACCTTGAAGATGTCAGGAAAAAACTCCCCAGCCTAAAAAACAGCATCGATTTGCAGAATATGTAATTTAAAATTGGAAAAAACGGAAATCGCACATTATAAATAGCTCTAATATTCCCTTATTAAAAATAAAAAAAACCCGATATTCTAAACAGACTCGATATTAAATAGAGGTATAAATGGGCGATCTCCTTGAGATTGTGGAGAAAAAAACTGATCAATCCAATCTACAGAGCAGCAAACAGAAGAAACTGGAAACTATAGATTTAAAGCAGCTGATCAATCGGCTTAACTACGTAAACTTTCAGGATGGAACTCTAACCTCAGTATTTCATCATAAGAACTACAATCGATCTATTTCATTGGATATCAAACCAGTAGCATGCAAGGACAATGAACTGTCATGCCTCTGGCCTGATTACGATAACCTTCAGATAGAGTTAAAAAACTATGATCTTACAGAAATATATATTGATGATGGTATAAGTACAATTGTTATTAGCCCTGAAAATGTTAACTTTAAACAGGAAGGATTTACAGTTCAACTTCCTGAGGTTAATATACTTAAACCAGCCCGAAAATCAAGAAGGTATTCGGGGGGAAATACCCAGGTTCAGATGATTCAGAATAGTGTTCTCTTCCGGGGTAAATTAATTAACTTTACATCCGATTCTATCAGGATAGAAATTCAAGCAGCTGCCCACAGTACAGCAAACCGACTAAATCCGGATGCTCCGGTTTCTATTACACTGTTAGATGAAGGGGAGATAAAATTTTCCGGAGAATGTACCATCATTAGAACAAGCCGGGAAAAGACTTCCATTTCCTGTGTGTTAAAACCCATAAATAATAGAATACAAAAATTTAAAGCAAAAGAATACCGCAGTTTCCGCCAGAAGCTGATACCTTCACCGAGTATAGTTTTTACACACCCATTTACCGGAAATAGGGTTAATCTACCCGTATACGATCTGTCAGGAGCTGGTTTTTCGGTGGAAGAAGATCAAAGGAGCAGTACCCTTTTACCGGGGATGATCATTTCCGAATTGGAAATAGTCCTGTCTACAGGAATGAATGTTAAATGCAAATGCCAGGTTTTATACAGAAGAATAGTTGATGAAGATGAACATAAAACTATATTTCTAACAGGTTTTGTAATTCTTGATATAAAGCCTTACGACCATGTTCAACTACTTTCAATTATATTTCTTGCCAGAAACAGCAATATTTATCTAAGTATGAATCTTGATACCAATGCTCTCTGGCGCTTTCTTTTCGAATCAGGATTCATCTATCCAACCAAATATGAATTCCTGAAAAGTCATAAGGAAAAGATAAAATCCATTTACAAAAAGATATACACCAATGCACCTGATATTGCAAGACATATAACATATCAGGATAAAGGGGAAATCCTGGGGCACGGATCCATGCTTCGAAGCTATGAAAACACATGGCTCATACATCATCATGCAACCCTTGGTTCCTCGAAATTATTTGCAGGATTGTATGTTCTGGAACAGTTTGCAAACTACGCATATAATACAAATAAGATAGATTCTCTTCATATGAACTATCTGTTATGTTATTATCGTCCTGAAAACAGATTTCCTGCCCGTGCATTCGGGGGCGCGGCAAAGAGTGTAAATAATCCTAAAGGATGCTCAGAAGATAATTTTGTATATTATGAATTCCAGATAAATACTGAAAAGATTTTTGATGATCTGAATTCATGGAGTCTTGCAGAAAGCAGCGATGAAGACCTTCTTGATTTACAGAGCTATTATGAAGAGGTTTCCGGAGGACTAATGCTCGATGCTCTGAATATACTTCCGGGTAACTCAGGAAGTACAGGTGTAATAAAAGCTTATGAAAAACTACAGCTTAAAAGAGAAATTAAACTCTATTCATTAAAAAGCAAGGGAGATCTCCTTGCAGTTTTTATTGCAGACATTGCAGATACCGGAATGAATATGTCTGAACTGACAAACAATATCAAAGTTATAGTTGTACAGCCGGATAATCTTACAAAGAAAATGCTGGAAAGCAGTATCAATGAAATTGCAAAAAATCATTATGATAATTCCACTCATGTCCTCCTTTATCCGGATAGCTATGCTGATAACAATTTAATGAAATATGATAAAAAGTACCGTATGTGGATATATAACATAGATTATTCGGATGCTTATTTTGATTTTCTTAATAAAATACTAAGGTTTTCCAGAAAATAATGGACAAAATGATCAATATAAATAGAGATAATAACCGACAGTCCTATAACAGCAGGATAATTGAAGCATACATTAAGTTTATTAAAAAATATTTCCCTGATATTGATATCTATAATTTATTAAAACAATCAGAAATGACTGCTTATGAAGTAGAAGACCATGGTCATTGGTTCTCTCAAAAGCAGGTAGATGACTTTTATTCAAGACTTGTAGAGGAAACAGGCGATACAGAAATTGCACGAAAAGCAGGCCGGTATATGGCTTCCCCGGAAACGAGTGGAGAGGTAAAGTACTATTTCCTTGGACGCATGGGGCTGACGAATACATATAAAATGATAGGTAAGGCCGCAAAAAGTTTAACAAGATCAACAACTTTTGAAGTTAATTCTCTTTCTGAGAATTCAGTTGAAATTCTTGTAACACAGAAAGAGGGATACTCTGAAAAAGAATATCAATGTCAAAACAGGATTGGAATGTTTGAGGCAGTAGCTGAGGGGGTGAAAGCCGGGAAAATTATTATTGAACACCCTGATTGTATATTCAAGGGAAGCAATTCCTGCAGATATATTATTACATGGGGGAAATCATCAACAAAAGTGGTTCGAAGATTACGAAATATATTAATCCCTATCTTCCTGCTTCCCAGTTTTATAGCCATATTCCATTTCAACTTTGCTCCAACTGTTTCTGTAGGAGCAATGGCATCATTAATTATGATACTTGCTTTTAGTCTGTTTATTCTAAATACGGAGAAAAAAGAGCTGCAGTCCGCTCTTGAAACCTCAAACAGATCTCCGGAAAAATGGATTGAACAGATAGAAATCAACTATAACAGCAACCTGCTTTCCTCCGAAATAGGACAGGTTATAAGTAAACACACCAGTGTTGATGATGTCCTGTCCAGTGTAATTGATATTTCTGAAAAACGTCTTGACTATGACAGAGGTGTTATCTTTTTAGTAAATAATACCCATGACAGACTTGTATTCAGAGATGGCTTTGGCTATGGTGAAGAACATCTGGAGTTGCTTAAAACAGTAAAATTTCATATTGACAGGCCGGGCTCCAGGGGTATTTTTGTTAAATCTTTCAATGAACAGAAACCATATTTGATAAATGACATAGAACAAATAGAAGCAGATCTGTCTCCCCGAAGTCTTAAATTTTCCAAATTAGTAGGCAGCCACGCGTTTATTTGCTGTCCAATTGTGTATGAAGGAGAATCTATGGGGATCATTGTTGCGGATAATGTAAATTCCGGACGAAACCTGACACAAAGTGACCTGAGTCTCTTTATGGGAATTGCATCTTCTATTGCCAATAGTTTAAAAACAGCAGAATTGTTTGAAATGAAAGAGAGACAGTTTAAATCCACCTTTGAAGTTTTAGCCTCCAGTATTGATGCAAGAGATGCCCTTACTGCCGGTCATTCAGAAGCTGTAGCAAAGTACTCTGTAGAAATATGCCATGCCATGGGTCTGGATACGGAATATACTGAACTTGTCAGACTTGCCGCTTTATTTCATGATTATGGTAAAATAGGCATTCCAGATTCCATTCTAAAAAAGGAAGGGCCCCTGACAGAAGCTGAATATATTGAAATACAAAGCCATGCAATAAAAACAAGGGAGCTGCTGGAAAAGATAGCATTTGAAGGCAGTTATCAAAAGATACCTGAAATAGCAGGTGCCCATCATGAGCGTATGGATGGAAGAGGATATCCTGATGGTCTCAAAGGAATGAATATCCCTTTGGGAGCAAGAATAATTGCTGTAGCAGACTATTTTGAAGCACTGACAGCAAAAAGGCATTACAGAAGTCCCATGACTATCTATGCTGCAGTTACACAACTTTTAATTGCCGGCGGAGATCATCTGGATGAGGAAATCGTTCATATTTTTATTACGTATCTCGAGAAAGTTAATAATCTTAAACTGGGAACTTCCCCTCTCGCTGTTTAACCCCCCTGCAGGAAATAATAGGTGTATAGGTAAATCTTCTCCGATCCGAAAGAAAAGTTTCGGCCTCATTCAGAAAACCATTATAACCGTCAGGGTATTCCGGAAATTGATACCCTGAATTCTTTGCTGCTATTTCTATCTTCTTAATCCAGTTAAACCTATCTACTTCCGATAATTCTCCATAAATTAGATGATGAGCTTTTAAGTCAACTTCTATATCTTTGAAGCCAAGATCATAAAGATAAGAATATAATTTTCTACCAGCATAGGGATCAAAATTACCATTCTCAGTTACAATATCCGATACCTTCATTATTGTATTCTCCAGTCTTGATGGAAGTCCATAGTGGCTAAGGCAGTTATGATCAAGATCTATGAGACACAGTATCCCATCAGGCTTAAGAATGTCAGTCAGCCTTTTAACAATATCAAAGCTATTCTGCCTATGATATTCCAGAAAAAACCGAACCCAAATAAAATCAAAACCCTCCATATTAACAAAAGAATTATTTACGTCGTGATTAATAAACTCAAGTCCTTTCATCCCATATTTTTTTCCGGCATAAGCAATTCTTTCCAATGAAGAATCAATGCCTGTTACATATCCGGATTCACCTACAATCTGTTTAAGAAATGAACTTGTTATTCCGGAACCGCAACCTATATCAGCTACCCTCATCCCCTCTTTCAGTCCGGCCCATAGTGCCTGCCTTTCCAGTCTTGGGTAATCTGTCTTAATATCCAGACGCATACATTCGCTATCATGTTCCATTATGTAACTTTGAACTCTCAATATTTAAATCCTTTACAATCTTAAGCTGGATTTGCATTATAACACAATAAATTTTAAAAAGTATACTTTTTTTCTTCTCTCTTTATTAGTATTATTTAATAAGAGGCTTTTGTGATGTATGCTATGTTATTTAGTTTTTTGCTATATTGCTTCAGTTATTCCTTCTTACAGCCTGTAAAATCGAATATACTGGAGTAATTTGACAGAGAAATAAGCTAATAATAAACACAGCGCAAATAGCTCAATAAGGAGAATTATTATGAAAATTAAAAAAATAATGGTACCTGTTGATGAATCCCAGTATTCCTTCGATGCTGTTCAGTACTCAATTGACTATGCAAAAAGTATGGAGTGTGAAATTTTGCTGCTTCACTGCCACAAGCAGTTTCCAACAGTTATCGGAGAACCACATCTTCAGGTTGCAATAAACAAAATACTTGAAAATGCAAATAAATTAATGAAGCCCTACAGAGAAATTTACAAAGAAAACGGCATTTCATTCAAGGAACTCCTGTTAGAGGAACCTGCCGGTAAAGTTATCTCTGAAACAGCAAAAATTGAAGGAATTAACCTGATTATTATGGGCTCAAAAGGCATGAGTGATTTTGCAGGACTGATTCTTGGAAGTACAACCCACAAGGTTTTACATACGGCTCCCTGTCCTGTTCTGGTCGTCCGCTGATTCAATATCCCAAAGCCAGCTCTACTGCCCTGGCTGCATGTATCGTTGTAGCATCATAGAGGGGCATTTCTGTATGTCCCTGCTGAACAAGAAGAGCTATTTCGGTGCATCCCGGAATAACTGCCTCCAAGCAGTCCGATTGTTTTCATTTATCACTCTCCAAGTATAGATATAACATAGATATACCGTAAAATTTTATCATTGGTGTTTATAATATTATGTTCCGTATACGGCGGACAATAGGCATTTTTACCTTTGGAAAGTTTTACAGTATCATAACCTTCAAAGACCATCTCGCCTTCACCTTCCAAAACTATTATCAGTTCTTCTTTATTTTCCGTATTATGAGTCCCGACTGTCTCTCCGGGTTCAAGAGATACCATTCCGGATTTCAGTCTTACAGTAGATGGCGGTCCTCCAAGTATTCTTTGAAATCCTGCTGCTCTCATATCCAGTTTAATTGCTTTGGGTTCCAATCCAATAGTTTTTGTTTTATCCACATAAAGCTCCCTTTTTAGTCAGGCTAAACAATAACATAGAATTAGCAGGATAGTAAGAAAAAAATAGAATGTACCATTTTTTGTAGAGGCGTTGCATTGCAGCGTCTCTACAAGTATTATTGGAACATGTTTTTACCAATTTCAAAACAGGATATGCAGAAACGAGGCTGGAAATCCTGCGATTTTATACTTGTTACCGGGGATGCCTATGTCGATCATCCATCTTTTGGCGCAGCTGTAATTTCAAGAGTACTGGAATCCGACGGATACAGGGTCGGTATAATTGCCCAGCCGGAATGGGACTCTCCTGATGATTTTATGAAGCTTGGAAAACCCGGATTAGCCTTTCTTGTAACTTCCGGAAACATGGATTCCATGGTAAACAAATATACAAGTGCAAAAAAAGTCCGAAAGAAAGATGCCTATTCCCCCGGAGGAGCATCCGGGAAGAGACCTGACAGAGCTACAATCGTATATACATCACGAATCAAACAGGCCTACAAAGGAACAACTGTTATACTTGGAGGTATAGAAGCCTCCCTTAGACGGTTAGGGCACTATGATTATTGGTCAGACAAGGTTCGTAAGTCTATACTCCTTGATACCAAGGCAGATATGCTTATCTACGGGATGGGAGAAAACACCATTCGAAGACTTGCATACAGGCTTAAACAGGGAGATCAGATATCTGCAATAACTGATTTACGGGGGACGGTATTTAAGCATAAACCAGTTATTATAAAGGATTCACGCACAATCAGCCTTCCATCCTTCAAGGAAATTTCAACCGATAAAAAACTTTATACTGAAAGTTTCAGGATCCAGTACGAAAATACCGATTCTATTATTGCCTCCACACTCATTGAAAACTACGGAGACTGGGATATTGTACAAAACCCGCCGGCAAAACCGATGACAACCAGGGAACTGGATCATAGCTACGACCTGCCCTATACCCGGGATGAACATCCCACATATAAAAACAGGGGTGGCATTCCTGCATTAAAGGAAGTTAAATACAGCCTAACCGGCAGCAGGGGCTGTTTTGGCGGCTGTAATTACTGCGCACTTACCTTCATTCAGGGAAGAACCATACAGGCCCGCAGTCATGGATCTCTTGTAAGGGAAGCGGAAAAGCTGACCAAAGATAAGAATTTTAAGGGATATATCCATGATGTTGGAGGCCCAACTGCTAACTTCCGGACACCTTCCTGCAGGAAACAGCTTACTGCAGGTGTATGTAAAACAAAACAGTGCCTTTTCCCTGAACCCTGCTCAATGCTGGAAGTAGATCACAGCGATTATATAAGCCTCCTTCGAAAGATCAGGAAACTTCCGGGGATTAAGAAGGTTTTTATACGATCAGGAATACGATATGACTATCTTCTTGCGGATAGTGACCAGACATTTATGTCAGAGCTTGTGGAACATCATATCAGCGGTCAATTAAAAATTGCACCGGAACATGTCTCAAAAGAGGTGCTTGATGCGATGGGACGACCATCCATCAACATCTTTATTGAATTCAGTAATAAATATAAAAAAATGAATAAAGAGAAGGGTTTAAAACAGTATTTAATACCCTACCTGATATCCAGTCATCCTGGTTCAAAACTTAAACATGCTATTGAACTGGCAGAATTTTTATAGGGTTATGGATTTATTCCGGATCAGGTTCAGGATTTTTATCCAACCCCTGGAACTCTCTCTACCTGTATGTATCATACAGAATACCATCCTGTAACAGGCAGGAGTATATATGTCCCCAAAACTCATCAGGAAAAAGCCATGCAGCGGGCACTGATCCATTACAATAAACCGGAAAATTATAAGCTGGTAAAGAAAGCACTCCTGCAGGAAGGAAGATCCGACCTTATAGGTTTTGAAAGAAGATGCCTGATAAAACCATTCGAGTCACGAAAAGGAAAACAAAACAGGTGAATCTTATAAATAAAGACAAACAGTTCTATAAAAAATTTATTTCTATTGCAGGGCCTGTTGCTCTGCAGAATCTCCTGATGTCCTCTCTTGCACTTGTTGATATTGTAATGATAGGTCAGCTTGGAGAAACTGCCATTGCGGCTGTGGGTCTGGGTGGACAGCTCTTTTTCCTGGCAACCCTGCTGTTCTATGGGATTTCAAGCGGGGGAGCTGTTTTTTTTGCACAGTTCTGGGGAAGAAAAGATACAAAGAGCATTAGGAAAACTATTGGACTTGTTGTAATTCTGGCTGAAAGCGGTGCAGTACTGCTGTCGATAATTTCCATTACCGTGCCTGAGGTTGTGCTGAAAATTTTCACTACCGATCCTCTGGTTATATCAGCCGGAGCCGGGTATCTGTCTATTACAGGAATCAGCTTTTTATTTACAGGTGCAACTATCGCATATTCTTTGGCTCTACGTAGTATAGGAAAGGCAGGTGTCCCTTTAAAAGCTACAATTGTCTCTATAACTGTGAATACGATTCTTAACTACATATTGATTTTCGGGAAATTCGGTTTCCCTGAAATGGGAATAACAGGAGCAGCAATAGCTACTGTGATTTCCAGATTTATTGAGATTGTTATAATATTTTCATATATCTATAAGTCAAATAATATTCTGGCAGCAAGTATAAGTGATTTCTGCAATCTGGAAGCACATTTTGTTAAGAAATATCTTAAAACAACCATTCCGGTTATTCTAAATGAACTTGCATGGGCAATCGGTATGATTGTTTATAAAATAGTTTATGCACGTATGGGGACAGAGAGTATTGCAACCATAGGAATAACTGAGACAACAGGAAGCATCATTTTCTCTTTTTTAATCGGTTCAGCAAATGCCTGTGCCATTATGATTGGAAACAAAATTGGGGAAAGGAATCTTGATGATGTACATATCTATTCACGCAGATTTATTTTTGTATCAATAGGGTTAGGTTTAATAACCGGTGGTATTCTTGCACTCATTGCACCAATTATTCCCATGGCTTTCAATGTATCAGATGCAGTTCGAAAATCCGCTACATTAATTATATATATACTTGCGGCGTTTGTAGTTCTTAAGTCATATTCTCTTCATTTTGTAATAGGAATGTTTCGTGGGGGCGGAGATACAAAGTTTGCTTTCCTTATTGATATTATAGGAACCTGGGCAGTAGGTGTACCTCTTGCTGTTATTTCTGGAATAATTCTGAAATTCCCACTTTATCTTGTTGTATTGCTTATAAGTATGGAAGAAGTATTCAAAGCAGGTCTGAGCTTTTACAGGTATAAAAGCAACAGGTGGATTCATGATGTTGCAGATTAAGTGGGGGTTATAGGAGATTTAATAAGATGAAGTTTCCCTGGTTTCGACAAAAAACAATTAAAATACTCTCCATTGACGGTGGGGGAATAAGGGGATATATTCCAGCTCTGATCCTGGAAAAGCTATCTGCTCTTCTAAATCATGATTCCGGAAATAGTGATTTATTCACGGCTTTTGATATTATAGCGGGAACATCAAGTGGTTCTCTTACCGCCCTGGGAATAGCGGCTCCGGATAAAAAGATGGAGGATGATAGGTACACAGATAAACCACGATATTCTATGACTGAGATAGTTAATATCTACGAAACATGCAGAACAGATATCTTCCCTGAAAGAACCCTGGAACATCTTGGTATGGTAAAACAGGCTTTTCATGAAAAATATGATTCATCAGGCCTGGAAAAAGTCCTTGAGGGTCTTTTTAGGGAAAGAAGCATGAAAGATTGTCTGACAAATGTTCTGATAGCCAGCTTTGACATACTCAGTAATAAACCTGTCATTATAAGTAATGATGACGATTTCTATATGAAGGATGTCGCCAGAGGTTCCTCTGCAGCGCCAACCTTTTTCGAACCAGCTTTAATAGAATCAATTTCAAAGGATAAGAAGTATTGTATGATCGATGGTGCAATGGCGGCTAATAATCCGGCTATGTTTGCATATATAAAAGCCAGGATAAAATACCCGAAGGCTGATAAATTCATAATTCTCTCACTTGGAACCGGTCAATCAATGGAGTTTTATAATTACGAACAGATAAAAAACTGGGGATTTGTTGAATGGATACTACCATCCAACGGAACACCGATTTACAGTATCATGTCCAGGGCTCAGGAAGGTTGTGTCAATATGCAGCTAGGCAATATCCCCGGTGTAGAATTTTACCGGATAAATCCGGTTTTGGAAGGAGAAAGTCTGGAAATAGATAATATAAGTTTTAAAAACATGAAAAAGCTGAAAACTGCAGCAGTGAAAGTAATAGAAGAGAATCTGAATCTATTGAAAAAGCTTACCCGCGATTTGACATCGTAGCTACCCTTACTAGCTTATTGTATCATCCAGCTCAACAGAGACTTTTATCATCTTATCTTGTACTTTGAGAAACGCATCTACAACCTGAGGATCAAAATCTTTACTTTTACTTTCAATAAACATAGCTATTATCTTATCTACAGGCCAGGGATCTTTGTAAACTCTCTTGCATATTAACGCATCAAAAACATCTGCAATAGCTGTCAATCTACCGAAAATGTGTATTTCTTCCCCTTTCAGCCCTCTGGGATATCCTGTTCCATCCCATTTTTCATGATGTTGGTAAGCAACTATTACAGCTGCTTTTAACAATTCTCTGTCAGAGTGCTTTAACATATCATGACCCAGGGTTGTATGGGTCTTCATTTCTGTACGTTCCTCATCAGTAAGAAGACCGGGTTTTAAAAGAATTGAGTCAGGAATTGCAATTTTTCCAATATCATGCATTGGTGATGCATCTTTTAGAAGCTTCACCTGATCAGAGGGCAATCCATATGCTTCAGCCAGTATTTCTGAATACTCTGCTACCCTTTTTACATGATTGCCTGTTTCTTTTGAGCGCATCTCCCCTGTTTCTGCAAGGGTAAGTATTATTTCACGCTGGGTAAGCTTGATTTCTTCTGCATAGGCAAGAACCTCAAGCTGCTTTCCTGTATAACTTGCTGCCAGAAGAAGATGTTCCAGATCTTTTTTTGTGAAATTTTTATTTCCTGACACCTTATTAATTGCCTGATAAACACCAATGATCTCTCCTTTACTGTCCTCAATAGGAAGAGCAAGGATATTTCTTGTATGATATCCTGTAGCTATATCTATCTGCTGATCAAAACGATCATCATTGTATGCATCATTTATTACAAGATGCTCCCCTGTTTCAGCTACATGACCTGCAATCCCTTTTGACAGGGGAATCTCTATCCTGTCAACTCCATGAGCAACCTTGCTCCATATCTTCTCTGCCTCTCTATTTACCAGCCAGACAGTACATCTGTCTGCAGATACCAAATCCCTCCCCATATCAGCAAGGTTTACAAGAAGTTTATCAACATCCCGCTCGTTGGAGATTTTTACTATATATTGAAATATTGTTTTTAAAAGTTCATCAGCACCGGTCGTTGCCTTTCCAGACTTGGTTTTTCCCATATCTTAATTATAGGCAATAATATTGTAAATCGATAGTCATTTTTAAAACTATTTGAGTTTTATAAAGATAATTCAAAGAGTTTAATACCTTCACTGGTAAAAAAAGCTTTCAACTCAGAAATAACCAGCTTTATCTGTTCTGATTCTGTTTCATCACAATAAATAGTTAAACTAAAATTCTCTTCCGGCCATATATGGTCTCCCATTCTGGGGCCGGAATTCCCAACTCCAAGAACAATGGGAATAAGTGTATAATGTTTTACAATATCTGCTTTCTTAAAAGCATCAAACATATCATCCTGAATAGATCTGTTTGCGATTATTTCAATCCTTTTCATCGATCATCTTCCTTTAATTCCAGTGCTATTCTGTTTTTACGGCGTTGAATTTTTTTTGCTTCTTTTTTTGCAGATCTCTTTTCACTTGCTTCATTAAAAATTGCATATACAACAGGAACAAGAAAAAGCGTGAGAACAGCACCAAACGCAAGCCCACCTACAACTGTTTTACCAATGGGATTAACCAATGCAGCTGCTTCTCCTGGGAAAAACGCCATAGGAATCAACCCTAGAACCGTTGTTAGAGTTGTCATGAGTATAGGCCTTAATCTGTTGCCTCCGGCTTCTATACAGGCATCGTGTATAGATCTTCCTCTCTTTCTGAGAAGGTTTGTATAATCTACAAGGACGATTCCATTGTTTACAATGATGCCGGAAAGCATTATCAGCCCGACAGCTGTCAATATATTAAACATCTCCCCGGTTACTCTATAGAGGAATATAACCCCAATTAAAGAAAGAGGTATGGTAAACAAAATTATAAAGGGATCTAAAAATGATTCAAACTGACTGGCCATTACACCAAATACAAGAAATATCGATACAAGCATTATAATAACAAGTTTGATCCCATACTTCATTAAATTTGCATAATCTCCCGAGAACTCTATAATAAGACCTTCTTCTGAAGGGATTTCCTCTCTAATCATCTTTTCAATTTTTACAGAAATTTCATTTAGCGAAGTTCCCGGTAAATTACCAGCCGTTACATGAACTGTTCTGGTCTGGTTTTCTCTAATAATTGAGACTGGGCCCATTGTTTTTTTGTATTCGGAAAAACTTGCCAAAGGTATTCTCTGACCTGAAGCATTAATTACAAATATCTTATCCAGGTCAGGAAGATCGTTTCTATCCTTTTCATCCAGAATAATAATAATATCATATTCGGACCCTCTATCCCTGTACTTTGAAGCGGTTATTCCATCTATACTCGCTCTTATTTCCTGCCCTACTGAATAAATATTAAGTCCAAAGGAATAGAGCATATCTCTGTCTATCATTATTTCTACCTGAGGAAGGCCTTCTTTAATATTAACCAAAGGTTCAGTTACTTGGGGGAATCTTTCTTCAAGCAGTTCTTTTATCCGTTCCGCAACAACTTTCGACTTTACAAGATCTTCGGTTTTAACCAAAATATCCACAGGACTGCTCTGGAAACCTCCTCCCTGATTACTTCCGAATGAGAAAACAGCAGAAGGAAAGTCGTTAAAATGACTTCTTAACTTCTCTTTTACTGTATCAGAATTATCTATTCTATCATTAAAAGGCGGGAGATTGACCATCATCGTTCCCTTATGGGTTTCTGCAGATCCAAGAAACCCCATAAAACTTTTTGTACCCGCCTCTATAACTATTTCCTCAAAGCCATTGATTTCATTACGAATTATTGCCTCAAACTGAAGAAGAACTGATTCTGTAACCTCAAGTCTGGTCCCCTGGGGCAGTTCCACCGATACCTGTATCATCTCACCCATCTGGGATGGCATAAACTGAAACCCCGCACCGGGAATAAGGGCCATTGAACCTATAAAAATAAACAAAATAATTAGAATTGTAATTATTTTATGCTTTAATACCCGGGCTACTATTCTTTTATAAGCCTCATCCAGATTGGAAAAAAGAGATTTCATATAATTATCTATAAGACTTACCAGACCTTTAAGAGGCCTTTGCTTTCTACTGGAAATAGGTAAATAATGGCTGGCCAGAACAGGAATAAGGGTTACTGCAACAATCAGCGATGCTGTAAGAGATATTACTACAGTAAAAGAGAGTCCTGCAAAGAGCTCTCCATAGATATCCAACTGACTTTTGAAAATTATTATAGGGGCAAACACACAAATGGTTGTAAGTGTGGATGTAGTAATGGCATTTATCATTTCCTGAGTACCGAGGATAGCAGCAGAAGTCAATTTTGTTCCTTTCTCCCGGTACCTGAAAATATTTTCAAGGATAACAATTGAGTTATCCACAAGCATCCCCACCCCCAGTGCCAGACCGGCAAGAGTCATTATATTCAATGTCAGTCCTGCAAAGTACATTAACATCAGTGTTATTATTAAGGAAACAGGAATAGTAAGACCAATAATAAATGTGGTTCTAAGACTTCTTAAAAACACAAAAAGAACTATTATCGCCAGAAATGCTCCTACAAGAGCAGTCGAAGAAACCTGATTTATAGAGTCTTCAATAATATCTGTAGTATTAAAAATCTCACTTACAGTTATACCCGCCGGTACTTCTTTATTAATCTTATCCAATCTGGTTCTAACGTTATTCGCTGTCTGTACAGAGTTTGTACCACTCTGTTTCTGGACAATTATCTGTACTCCCGGCTCGCCATTAATATAGACGAGTGTATCTGTATTTTTATATCCGTCATAGACATTTGCAACATCTCTAAGTCTTATTGTTTTTACAGGGGCAGGTTCCATAGTCAGGGGATCTGGGATACCGCCCCTATAACCGATTACGGTATTTTTTATCTCATCAATGCTTTCATATTCACCTGAAGTTGTTACAAGAAGATTTTTATTATCTGACAGTATACTTCCTGCAGAAATCTGATAGTTCTGCCCTCTTAACATATTCGCAATTTGAGTCAGTGTAAGACCGTATGCTTCCAGTCTGTTCTGAGGTATTTCAACCCGGATAGCACGATCACGACCACCGGTTACACCTGTCATACCAACACCTTCAACCTGTTCTATTCTGGGCTTTACAATGTTTTCGGCTATTTCACGAAGTTCCTCAGGAGTTCTGTTTCCTGAAACAGTAAGACCCATGATGGGTATCATTGAAGGATCGAATTTAAAAATTATTGGAGATTCAGCTTCTTCCGGAAGCCATCGCTTTAAAATATCCAGACTGTCTCTGACATCGGCAGAAGCCTCGGACATATCAGCTCCATAGGTAAATTCCACAATAATACTACTGCTTCCTTTTGAAGAGGTAGATGTAATTTTATCCACCTTGCTTATGTTGCTTAGAGAACTTTCAATGGGTTTTGAGAGGGATTTCTCTATTTCCTCCGGTCCGGCTCCCTCGTATGAAGTTAATACAACAAGTATTGGAGGTTCTATCTCGGGATATAGATCAATGGCAAGGTCTGTAGTTGCATAAATACCCAGACCCATAAGGATAACAAATATTATTAGTACTGTTGTTGGTCTTCCGACAACTCTTTTTGCTATACTCATAAATATTTCCTTTATTGCACTTCATCTGTAATTTTCAGAGCTTCTATAGTACTTACTACTTTTACAAACAGACCATCTTCAAGCAGTGTCTGGCCTCTGGCCACAATCACATCACCATCCTTGAGGCCACTTATAATTTCCTGCTGATTATCTATCTTCAATCCAGGCACTACCTGTCTTTTTTCGGCTATATTTCTTTCTGCTGATTCCGGATCTTCCCGTATGATAAAAACATAATACTCACCAAAACGGTTAATCATGGCTTCTGCAGGTATTTTTATTATTCCTTTTTTCTCTTCAGTAACAATTTTTACTTCTGCAAACATACCGGCTTTCAATCCGGACGTTTTGTCATCAAGGTGCAGTTTTATCTCCATGGTTCTTGAACTCTGGTCTACAATGGGACTTAGTTCCCGGATACTGCCTGTAAAAAGTTTTCCAGGGAAAGCCTCAGTTTTAATAACTGCCGGAAGACCTACACGCATTCTGGAGATAAACTTTTCAGCAACATAGAGGATAACCTCGAGTTCATCCATCTTGCTTATCTTTACGATCGGCAGATTGGGAGCTACGTTCGCTCCTATCTGAACAGGTACCTGTGTTACTGTCCCTGAAATTGATGCTTTTACAGGGCTGGCTGCAAATGTCATTCCAGGTCTGGACGGATCAATTTCTGCAATAATCTGATCTTTCCGGACAGTATCTCCAACCTTTACATATAAAGTTTTCAGTTTCCCAGCAGTATCAGCAAAGGTATCCACAGTTGTTCTTGCGGCAATATCACCATTAAGCTGCAAATAGTTTTTTATTTCTCCTTTAACAGCAACAGTTGTACTGACAGCAAATACTGTAACAGATTCTTCTGTTTTATCAGCAGAACCTTTAAATACTGAATCAGTTTTCTTACTGCACCCCAATAAAAGGAATAAAACAATAAGCGTAATAAGGCATGAGTGTATTATTTTTCTATTCATTTGAAGTTTCCTTTATTTCTTCCAGGGTTGCATTAAGTGCGTATTCCAGATCAAGCAGTCCGGTAATATAATTAAATTTTTCTTTTAAAACTTCCAGTTTGGCAGTATTCAGATCTCTTTCTGCATCTTTAACCTCAAGAAGTTCCTTACTTCCGGCATCATAGGCCTCCTGGGACATCCTGTAGGCCTCATCAGCCAGACTGATATTCAGAATTAGTGTTTCCAGTTGTTCCATTGATTTGTTAAGCTTCATTACAAAAGTCTTAATTTCCATTCTGGCACCCATACGGGTCTGAGCAAGTCCTAATTTCATCTGTATAATTCCATCTTCCATATCTCTTATTCCGGTCTGTGCTTTTGACCAGGGAAGAAGCGAATCCAGAGACATAACCAGAGTCATTCTAAACATACCGCTCTGCTGGTTCCAGTTAGTGCCCATGTCTTCAAACCAGTTGTTTTCCCATGGATCAAGTCCATAGGCAGGATCATAGTTTAAACCTAATATAAGCATTGGCGTCATTGCCTGCAGCTTTAACCCGGCCTTTGCATTTTCAAAACCTTGAATGGTTTTATTCATGGAGAGTATATCCAATCTGCCGCCCAGGAAATAATTTGTAAGTTGTTCGGTGTCCAGATGGACAGGTTCAACTACAATGTCTCCTTCCAGACTTATCTCTTCTTCCAGGTCTATCCCAAGAAGCATTTTAAAACCGTTTATCATTGTTGTGTAACCCAGTTTCATTTCTGTATAGGCGGGTTTAAGATTTTCATACCCTACCTGTGCAGACAATACCGATAGTTCAGGAACAAGACCATTTTTGTAATTTATTTTTGCCTGTTCAAACCTGTCATTGGCAGCTTCTATATTTTGTTCCATAAGCCATAGGTTTTCTTCAAATACCAGAATGTTATAGAAATTTTTCTTTACATCCCTCTCCAGTTGTTTTAATGCTGTTTCGTAGGATATGAGGCCGGCAGCATAATCAATTTTTGTGCCTTCAATTTCTTTAATGAGTGAAAAGTTCAGGTTCAGGGAAAAATCAAGTCCTGCTGAAAGTCCCCATCGTGGGATTTCTGTTGGAACATATCCAGGAAGCCCAAAAGCTGCCATTGGATCATCCTTCTCCAGGTTCCAGCGCATCAGCGTACCACTAGCCTGAACAGTAGGTATAAACCTGTTCCATGACAGGTCAGCAGCCCGTTTTTTAATCTCAACATCCAGTTTGCTGCTTTTCAGCCCCAGATTATTTCCCAAAGCCAGTTTCACAGATTTTTCAATATCAAGTACTACTGTTTCAGCAGAAATCGTTGCAACCATTAGTATGGTCATAAGTAAAACAGACACTATTTCTTTCATTGCTGGCTCCCTTTTAGACCATATAAAAAAAGCTGGTGGATTTTTCTTATATGTAACTTCATGGTAACCGGAGAACAATTCGTTCCCATGCACTCCCATAATCCATGAATAAGAATAAAACTAAGCCCTTCAGCTATCAGATCAGCCGAAAATCCAAGGGGATTAAAACTGCTGGTCATAGTTACAATATTTATAAACTCAGAGAACTTCTCATATCTCTGATCTGCAGGTTTTAGAGGCTTATTGACAAATTGATACCTTAACCAGTTCATTATTGTAAAAATTGATGGTTTAAGAAGAAAATAGGAAGTCATAACATAAAAAATACAGTAGAGCTGTTCCTCAAACGACTCAAATCCGGTTATTCTTTCGATGATAAGCTCGGTCAGCCTTTCCTTTTCGCTGCCTACCACATCTTCTATCATCTGTTCCTTATTATCAAAGTAAAAGTAAAGACTGCTTTTTCCACTATGCCCACTAAGCCCATACCTGACAATGAACCTGATGGCTTTTACCATCTGGCCTGTTTCTTTCTGTGTAAAAAGTGTTTCACTAAACAGTCGCTGGTTAAGAAGAAATCCACCTACAGAAAGAATAAATCCCGAAATGGATCGCGCTTCATCCTCTGAAAACCCTGACTGCGTTTTCTGTATAGTCAACCAGTAGTGTATCTAAATTCATTTTTTCTCTGAATCCTGATTTTTGCAAAAGAGTCTGATATTTCCTGATAAAATCGGTTTTCATTGCCAGAAGAATAGCAACTTTATTATTGAAATATCGGTACAGGGCAGGTTTTGTCATCCCCAGAGCATCAGCAAGGGAGGAAAGAGAGGTATTATAAAAAAAATTATCTCCCCAGACCTTATAGGCTGTATCAATAATCAGCTGTATCTTTTGTTCCCGTTTATTCATATTTCCCCTGACAAAAAGTTACCGAACAGTCGTTAACTTTTCTAAAAATAATTCAGAAGCCCCAAAAAGTCAATAGAATATTCTATCTGTTAATGCTACAATCCAGGAGAAACTAATAACAGCTATTTGCGCTGTACTCATATTAAG
>JAUVLL010000032.1 GCA_030600745.1 Spirochaetaceae bacterium
TATGAAAGAAGCCTTATCCGTGTAAAAATATAATCAAGAGAATCATGCTTAAGTACATGCCGGGTGTAATCTGTTCCTTCCAGTTTTGTTAGATAATCAAGATCCTTTTTTATGTACTTTTTCCTGATATCCGAACCATACCAATGAACCAGCCAAATATTACCCTCTGTAATCTCAATTGAAGTCATTCCTCTTTTCCCTATTACACTACCTGAATTAAAAACACATGGAACGATGATATGATCACTGTAAAGAGAACTGATTGAATGTTCTTTGCCTTTTTTTTTCGTATGATTTTCAATATCTTCTTTACATTTTATTATTTTCTTTTCCAATTCTACTTTATTTTTTCTGTTAGCCTTCTGATATTCTCTCAGCAAAAACTCAATCCTGAATTTTAATGTATCCAGTTTTGATCGGGATTCAAAAAGAGGCCTGTGAGTGTGTCCGATTATTGATAGTATCTGTTTACTTTTGGAAAAATCATATGCCATTTTTTCGACATGTGATTTTTTCATGTTATTATGAGCAACCGAGTAGCTTTTTATTCTTAAAGGAACAGCTACAAATCTCAGTACAATACTCATTATGTCATCAAAAGTGTTGTAGTAGAAGGAGGCCTGATGACCATGGTAAATGAACAACTCTTTCTCATCCATTTTAAGAGTAAGGGATTTTAAGGTTGGGCAGCCGAGTTCACTTTCTTTATAACCAAACAGGCGTGAATCGTGATTACCGTATATCTTATAAAGACGATTGTCATTATAAAACCTGCAGAATATTTCGTATATCTCCTTCCATTGTTTCTTTATTCTGTTAAGCTGATATCTATGAAGCTCTTCTACATCACCATTAAGTACCAGGATATAATTATTTGCAAAATAAAAGTCATTAAGAACCGTTAAAAACATCCTGGAATTTTTATGAAAATCATCCATTGATCTTCCATCACCCATGTGGAGATCACTGAATATAACTATTTTATCTTTAGCTGATATCCTGAGTTCAGGTGATTCTTTGTAAAGTTTTTCAAGAAGTTGAAAATAATGATTATCTTTAATCATGATTTCAGTTTGACATATTAAGATAATTACGTAAACGGCTATTCATTAGAACAGAGTCATGAGAGTTTAATAATGATCTTCTAAAAGATTCATGCTGCAGTAAACCAACAATTCCGGATAGTATATACAGATACTCTTTCTGTGAATCCGGAGGATTGGCAACAAGAAACAGGATATGCACAGGTTTATTATCAATAGCATTAAAATCTATCCCCTTACGGGACACCCCCAGAGCAACAATCAGCTTTCCATTTTCGGAGCAGTTTCCATGAGCAATGGCAACACCCCTACCAAGACCGGTACTCATATTCTCTTCTCTTTTGATTACATTTTCCCGAAATTTAACGGGATCGGACAACATCTTTAATGATTTTGTTTTTAAAGTCAGCTCTTTGATAGCATTATACTTATCGGTTGCTTCGAGCTCACATAGATTACAGTCAAATACTACATCTACCATTCTGGTTACAGTATCGGCAAAATACACAAATTGCGAAGATTTTTGTAGAAAATCTGATTTATATAATTATTATTTCCCTATAAGTCAGGCTAACCCATCCTTAATAACCGCACTAAGTCGGTTGCCAGGAGCTTTCCTCTCATCTGCTGGAGGCTTTTGCGATGTCTATAAATCCAGCTTGTTTTTGGCTTTTTGCGCCAGGTCACAGCTTATATATTAGAGAAGAAGTATTTTTTAAGTAGAAAAAGTGATACAGCGCAAAAAGCTTTGCTGATATACCCTTTGTAGGTACAGCTTCATGAACTGTAAACTTAATATCAGCCGGGCCTATTCTAAGATTTTCTTCCCAGGCATGCCAGGATCCGCTGGTTGTAACGGGAACTATAGTTGCCTCTGCCCTTGTTGCAAGTTTAATGCTTCCTTTTTTAAAGATGCCCATGGTATCACTTTTACTCCTGGTCCCTTCTGGAAAGATTATCATGGAATTGCCTTTTTTTATAAACTCAACACCTTTTTCAATAGACTGTAATGCCTTTTTCATATTTCCCCGGTCAATAAATGCACTTCGAAGAGCAACTATCCATAGATTTAGAAACGGGTAGTAGAGCAGCTGTTTTTTTGCTATATATCCAACAGTTACAGGCAGGACAGAAAGAACAATTAGAATATCAAGCGCTCTGATGATTACCATCAAAACAAAGACCCTTTTCATCCGGTATTTTTTCCAGACCGTCTACTTTAATAGTGGAACCTGTTGTTTTAAGGACCATTTTAGCCCAGTTTGAAGAACCAAAATGAATAAACCCTTCAAGCAACCTGCCAAGGCCAAATTTTACAAGGATAATGTAGATTAGTGCAACCGGTGATCCCAGAACAATTGGAACCCACATTGCTGTATAGAAGAGAATAGTACGTGCCATGAATAGATTATATAACAAAAGGTTATTAAATATATATACAATCTTCATACTTTGTTCATAAACAGGGTATAGATTTCAAATATAAATTATTAACAGGAGGTCTGAAATGACTAAAAAAACATTATTTATATTAATTATCCTGCTTATTACAGCAGGGGTCTTCGCTTCAGATTCAGAACTTACAGGTAGAGAAATTGCATCTAAAGGTTCAATACGAATTCTGGAAGGAACTTTTGAGATAGAAGATAGTGAATGGTATTTGCGGACAGAGAATAATTTCTATATTGTCCATAAGGGTCCCGATTGGTATACTGAGGAGATAGGATTCCTCCCACCGGAGGGAAAGCTGGTTGTAGTTGAAGGATTTGTTCTTGAGGAAGTAATATCTCCATGCACAATTACATCTAAAGGTACTTTGTACGCTTTCAGGAGTCAGGATGGAGATCCTCTATGGGGTGGTCGTGGAAACCGGTCAAATGAGAGATATCCTGATGATCATGAAGGGGAAAGGGGATAATTGGATGAATAGTTGGAAGGGGATACTAATTGCAGCCTTTTTACTTTCCACAGCAAGTGTATTTGCATGTGAGTTTACATTTACCCTTACCAATGCGAATGGTTCCTCACGGAACCTCCGCCCTGGTACCGATATAGAACTCAATCTGAATGAAACTTATACTCTAAAAATTTTTCTTACTGAGGATCACAATAATTGTAAACTATCCCCACAGGACACAGATTTTCTTCTTAATGAGGAAAAATGGAAAACCACTAAAGACTATCTTCCACTTCAGCTTCTCGATGGAATTTCCTGGCTTAGCCAGGATTCCCGGCATCATATAGTAGAACTCAGCTTTCAAACTATAGTAAATGGTAGCTGTGAACTGGAAGTTTTAAGAGACTGTGATAAAAAAGAGGGATATGATGAGTTTATCCGGTTTGTTGTAAATTAGGGAAAGAATTATGGCAAAAAAATCTATGACAAATATAGCAAGGAAACAGAACTGGGTAAGAAGAGTAATTCAAATAGGATTTTTTACTTTTGTATTTTTACTTACTGCAGCACATGTATTGCCGGAATGGGGGGTTACACTTCCATTCTCCGCTGCCAGTATCCATGCACTCTGCCCATTTGGAGCTGTTGAAACAGTAGGCCGTTTAATAACTCAGGGAAAGTTTATTCCCAAAACGAATCAATCCAACTTATGGATGTTTTTTGCAGCAGCAGGTTCTACAGTGCTATTCGGTTCACTATTCTGCGGATGGATATGTCCCTTAGGCTCAGTTCAGGACTGGGTGGGTAAAGTGGGGAAAAAAATATTCAAAAAACGTTACAACCACTTTGTCCCGGACAGAATAGACAGAGTACTTGGTTACCTTCGTTATGCAGTACTGATATTAATTATTGTAGATACAACCCGTATGATTAGTCTTACTTTTGCTAAAGTAGATCCCTACTATGCCCTGTTCCACTTCTGGACGGGGGAAGCCTTATTCAGTGCAATTGCTGTACTGCTCCTTGTACTTGCCGCATCCCTTTTTGTAGAGCGTCCATGGTGCCGCTGGTTATGTCCTTTCGGTGCAGTACTGGGATTATTACAGCTTATCGCCCCATGGAAAATAAGACGAAATACCGATCTTTGTACTTCCTGCGGGTTATGCACCAAGGCCTGTCCATTAAATATAGATGTAGCTGATAAAGTCACAGTCTTCGATACCCGCTGCAACCTCTGTGGGGAATGTCTTGCTGCCTGCCCTGTGCCTGACACTTTGGATCATTCATTTCCGAGTAAGAGAAAGTCCGGGACACAAAGATTATCATTAAACAACAGATTTCTGACAGCTGGAATTGTTCTTGTACTTTTTGCTACCCCCATTCTATTTGCCAAACAGGCTGGTTTATTTATAACCTCAAACAAGATAGAAATAGTTCAGGGAAAGCTGATAGTTGATGATATAAAAGCTTCAATGACTTTAGAGGAGCTTGCCAGGGGATTTAACTCTACTTTGAAGACACTTTTAAATTATTTGGAACTCCCTTCAGATATGCCCGGAGAGACAAAGCTTAAAGATATTGAGGATGTAATTGAAACAGCTACAACCGGGGTTATTAAAAGAATGATGGCTGAATATACTCCCTGATCAGATCTTGCCTCTATACATTTTGCCGGGACAGAACACTTGATAAGTCAATATCGCTACAGAACTATTCTTTTTAATTATTTGTATTTACTACACATCTACAATGTAGTATATTATATACAGAAACAAATACATCTGGAGTAATAGATGGGTAAAAAACTCATAACATGGAATGAGGTAAAGAACCAAATATTAAAAATGCAGAGAAATATTGGTTTTGAGCAGATACTTGAAAAAATTGAATCAGGGGAGATAGTTGGGCGAAAAGTTCATCCGAATAAAGGAAAGTACCCTAATCAACAAATTTTCATTATTAAGATAGATGATTATATCTATTATGTACCTTTTATTGAAAGTAATGATGAAATATTTTTAAAAACTATAATTCCAGGTAGAAAACTAACAAAAGAATATAGAGGAGGAACAGCAAATGAAAAATAGCCCGATAATTTTAAATAACGAAGAGTCTGAATTATTATCCGAAATTGAAAGTGGGAAATGGATAGATAAGCCCTTGTCCGAATCTGAACTCAACACTTATCAGGAAGCAGCAGAGTACACCAGGCTTTTGAAAGAGAAAAAACAAACCACCATACGATTTTCTGTGAGTGATCTTGCAATACTAAAAGCCAAAGCAAATGAAGTGGGTATGGGATATCAAAATTTGATTCAGGTACTGGTACATAATTATGTAACCGGTAAAATTGAATTGAAATTATAACAGCTTTTTGCGCTATATCACTTTTTGAATTTTAAAAGTGGTTCTTCTCTAATCTATGGCCAATACCTGGCGCAAAATAGCTAAGGATGCATAGGCGAGCAGCAGACGAAGTCTGTGACCAGCCAAAAACAAGCTGTTACCATAGACATCGCAAAAGCCTAAATTATAGGAACTTGATTCTCTTAGCATTTTAGAATAATGTTCTGCTACACACATTACAGGCTGGTCGCAAACAAGTTTGCTGCTCGCCCATGCAACCCCGGAAACGATCTCAGCATCCATAGGAGAAAATTATGAGGTTAAGCAGCGCATTTCTAAAAACAATGAAGGAAGTTCCTAAAGAGGCTCAGGTTGTAAGCCATCAGCTTATGTTCAGAGCAGGGATGATCCAGAAGCTTGCCAGTGGAATATATAACTACCTGCCTATGGCCCTGCGAAGCCTGCGGAAAATTGAAGCAATAATAAGGGAAGAACTCGAAAAAAAGGGCTGCCAGGAAGTCTTAATGCCTGTAGTACAGCCTGCAGAGCTATGGAAGGAAAGCGGCCGCTGGGAATACTACGGAGCAGAACTGCTTCGCTTTAAGGATAGAAAAGAGAGTGATTTCTGTCTTGGCCCAACCCATGAAGAAGTTATTACAGATATGGTCCGTAAAAATCTTAAAAGCTATAAACAGCTTCCCTGGAACCTCTATCAGATTCAGAGTAAATTCAGAGATGAAATTCGACCAAGATTCGGACTAATGCGGGGCAGAGAGTTTATAATGAAGGATGCCTACAGCTTCGATGAAAGTGTAGAGAAGTCCCTGGAAAACTACCAGTTGATGTTTGATGCATATACTGAAATTTTTAACAGATGCGGCTTGAAATTCAAAGCTGTTGATGCAGCAACCGGTGCTATTGGTGGAGATAAAAGTCATGAATTTCAGGTTCTTGCAGACTCCGGTGAGGATGGAATCCTCAGCTGCAGCCACTGTGGCTACGCGGCAAATGAAGAAAAAGCTGCTGTAAAGAAGGTAGAGTATAATCTGGACAGTGCAGAATTTGCCCCTATGGAAGAGGTCCATACACCGGGAAGGAAAAGTATAGAAGAGGTTTCTGATTTTCTTGATAAAGAACCGAGAGAATTGATTAAATCGATGATCTATACTATTGATGAAAAACCTGCACTCATCCTTGTTCCGGGGAACAAAGAGGTCAATGAGACAAAGATCCAGTCATTCTTTAATGCAAACATTGTAGCTCTTGCAAATGACGAGACAGTCGAAAAAATTACCGGCGCAGATCTGGGTTTTGCAGGCCCTATTGGTCTAAAGGAGAAAATATACATAGCAGCTGACTATAGGGTCGATGGAATTATGAATATGATATGCGGAGCAAACAGATCAGATTACCATCTTACCGGCGTCAATATTGGAAGAGACTTTAAACCGGATGTTTATGGTGATTTTATTCATGCTTATGCTGAGGATGATTGTCCTGTTTGTGAAGCAGGGACCCTTGAGGAACACCGGGGAATAGAGGTCGGTCAGGTTTTCTACCTCGGTACCAAGTACAGTGAAGCCATGAACTGTAATTTCCTTGACCGGAACGGTAAACAGACCCCGGCAGTCATGGGTTGTTACGGAATAGGCGTTGGAAGAACCCTGGCGGCGGCAATAGAACAGAACCATGACGAGGCAGGTATAATCTGGCCTATGGCAATTGCTCCCTACGAAGTTGTTATAATGCCCCTTCAGCTTAAGGATGAGAATGTTACAGATACAGCAGATACTCTTTACAAAGAGTTTCTGGAAGCCGGAATTGATGCTGCCATTGATGACCGAAATGAACGCCCTGGATTTAAGTTCAACGATGCGGACTTAATAGGTTATCCCGTGCAGATAATTATAGGGTCTAAAACCCTGGCAGAGGGAATGGTGGAAATCAAGATTCGGGCTACAGGTGAGAAAATGAAGATAAATGTTGCAGAAGTGCAGGAATGGATTGTTGACTTCAAGGCAGAAGCGTTGAAATAAAAAGAATAATATTTCGTTTAAATAGAAAAACCGCAGGTGTTAAATGCTGCGGTTTTTGTTTTCCATCAATCTCCAGGGTTTAAATCCTAGAAAGCTATCCTTGTATTTAAGCTTGCGCCCAGAGATGCGGTGTTTATGTTGTACATAGCGTTTAGATCCAGTTTCATGATAGACAGGTTAACTGACAGTCCGCCAAATGCTCTGAAAGCACCACCGGTGGAATCGGATGATACCAGAAAACCGTCTGCAGAAACATCGGGAGCATCATAACCGGCTGCATCAAATGCAGCTTCGATTGCCGCAATCTCTGCTGCTGTTATTTCATGTCCATCATATAAAACAGATCCTGCAACACCACCTCCCGCTTTTGACCAACCGTATGCATATCCTAGTCCAGCATAAGGGGTAATAATTAACAAACTCTTACTAGCCTGTAGCTTGATATCAACTACATTACTCTGCATCTGAAATCTAGCGTTAGGATCTGTAAAGGTGAGTGTACCTAGACTTCCATCAATGGTTGATAAATCGATTAACTGCCCCATTCCTGTTGAAACAGCAGTTTCTACTCCGGCATTCAAATAATTATATCCTACACTTAAAGCAACAGCAGGAAGAAGCACATTCCCTTTGATTATCGGAGTACGAATATCAAATCCTGCAAGTGTATAATCCACTGCTACCGGACTGTCCTCTAAAAGCTCAGGGGGAATATAACCCAGTTTAATTCCTATATCAAAGGGTAAAATAAGGCCGCCTATTCTTCCGTCCACAGTATATGCCGGAAGCGGAACACCGAGAGTAGAATCCGTTATCTCTGACGGCAGATCAAAACCCATAGAATCTGCAAGATCAGTAAATGCTTCTTTTGGTATCATAACAGCACCAACTGTCAAACCCACTCCAAAATGAGGAAGACTGCGTACTCTCGCATCAGACCAGTTAAGACCAATTGTAGATACAAAAGGTAAAGCACTGGAAACATCAGAAGAGAAGCCAGAGAAAGAATCCTGCATTGTTTCAATATCAACCTGAGCAAACGCTCCCGAAACACCAACTACAAGAATTATCATAATAATAAAAAATCTTTTCATAGATATACCTCCAATTATGTATATACCTATAGCTTAGTACTTTGATCTCAAATAATCCAATATTTTTTATAAAAAAACCCTTAATGATCAAAATACCCTGTGTAATTACGATAGACACTCGTATTTTCGTTACCACTGAAGTATTATAGAATTACAGGGAGGCTGTATGTGAGAAGTTTTCACCGAACAAGACTGATTTTTTTCGTAACAGTGCTTCTTTCCCTCCTCTTTTCAGCCGGGGCGGCAGCTCAGAATCTTAAAGACCTGGCTGGAACCTGCCTCCCGGATATTTCCGTTTCAGGCAGCATTACAGTTATTCCTGTTGATTCATGGAGTTCAGGGAACTTTAATCAGCTCATGTCTGTTATAAACCCTTTTTCTCCGGGAGAAATTCAAAAGCTGGCAGATATTAAAATGGACTCGACAGCCACAACTATCTATGAAGGAGACCTGTGGTTTAAAAAGACCGGACTGTCAATGGGTCTCAAGATGAATGTAGATGACAATTTTATCGGTAAATTCAACCGCTTTATGGGGTATCTGGGCTATCACAATTATTCTATCCGGCTGCAAACCTCCCGGTTAAAAGGAACTCTTACCTGGGATCCGGATTATTTTGTTACAGATATGCCGAACAGATCTTCTTTTGACAACAGTTTTATAACAGTTGATCTCCTGTACTACCCCCGGACAAAGACATCAGATTTTTACTACGGTATCGGCTACACATCCTATGAACTGCCTGTCCATCTGGAATGTTTAATACTTAATACAGAGAGTGAAATTATTTACGGTAATCATGTCTATCAGCCGGATATGAAATTCTCAATCTATTCTCTCCTGTTTGGTTTCGACACATTACAGGCAGCATTTATGCAGGTGGAGTCACTAATGAACACCGGAGATGGATTCGGTCCGTGGATGGCCACCCAGGATCGTTTTGGAGTAGGTTTTTCCACAATTAGTGATGAAGCTCAGAACTGGATTGAAAATGCCAATCCCGGCAGATATCTCTATGATAACAACCAGTTTACAATGATGGTTGACTACAACCTGACAGTAGGCGCCAGATGGATCGGAAATGCAGGCCCGATCCGTCTCGGGGCGGGCCTGGGCTACAATATCGGCGGGCAGACCGTCACTGCCGTATCCTCCTCATTCGGGCCAATTACACGAATGGACCAGGTAAGCGCATCACCGGACCTTTACCTGTTTCATCATGGGGTAATCTTCAAACTAAGTACCTCCTGGTAGGGCATTATTTATAGACACCGTTAAAATTATCCGGGTACCGTATTCTTTGCAGAGGCTTTTGCAAAAAACCTGTTGACAATATAGAAAACGAGTATCATTCTATGGGCCATGGATAATTTTGATAAATATTTTACAATCGGGCAGATAACAGATCTGCATGCAGGAAGAAAAATACCTTTTCCCTCTGGTGAAATGGATCTGTTTGAACGGCTGGTTAAAGCAGTTGATCACCTGAATTCAATAGATCCTCCTTTGGACATGGTTGTTGTTTCCGGAGATCTTGCTAATCATGGAAAGGAAGAGGATTATTTAAGAGTTAAGTCTGAACTGAACAGGCTTAACTTCCCTTATTTTATTGTAATGGGCAATCATGATCAGAGAGAAACCCTTGTGAAAGTTTTCGGTGATCATCCTTACCTTGTTACCGATAATGAGTTTATACAGTATACAATCGAGGACAAACCCATAAGAATAATTGCCCTGGATACCCTGGAACCCGGATCCCACCGTGGGTTGCTGTGTGAGTCAAGATTAAAGTGGCTGGAAGAAAAACTATCTGAAGAGAAAGAGCGACCAACTCTTATCTTCATGCATCACCCCCCCTTCGATACCGGGATGCCCTATCCGGACAATCTTGGAATGAACGGGAAAAAAGAATTTGGTAAAGTAATAAAGAAGCATACTCAAATTGAAGCAATCGCAAGCGGCCATACCCACAGAGATTCAGTCCTGCGCTGGAATGGAACAGTTGTATATGTAACACCCAGCTCGGCTTTCAGTTACGGTCTGGAATTCCACGATGTGGATGACCTTGATCCTCTAGATGAACCCCCTGCAGTCAGAATATTCCGCTGGGATGCTGAGGTAGGACTGGTTTCCCACTTAAGTTTTATTGGTAATTACGAATACGGAATAACCGAAGGTGTGCCGGAACCACCGAAGAATTAGGATATTCCCCCCTTCCCGACACCTTTACTTTCACTTACGTTATTTATATACTTTTTTCTCATGAAAATAATGAATTAGAAGGTATATTTAACAAATACCCTGCCGGATAATCCCAAAAGTATGCCCTTTGACAACTATGGTGAGATCCGGAAGATAATTGGAGATTAATAACAATGAAGAATAAAGAGAGATTTTTCTGGATTATATTAAGTGCCGTTTTAATAGTTTTTTCGGGTGTTACATTTTTTGCTCCCGGTTTATGGGCGTATCAATCGAATTCAGAGACAAAAGACTACCTTTCCAGGTTTGAATACCTGTTTAATTTTTTAATAGAAAATTATGTGGATGAAGTACCGGTGGAAGTTCTGTACGAGGGAGCATTAAAAGGATTGTTTGAGTCTCTCGATGATGACTATTCGTACTATCTGACTGCAGATGATATGGAGGATATGAACGATACAACAACAGGCCGTTTCGGAGGTGTGGGTCTGTACATATCAAAACCTGCTCCCGGAAAGACTCTGAAAGATCCTTTGGATCGTTTTGTCAATGTTGTATCTCCTATTGAAGATACTCCTGCCTATAGGGCCGGAGTTCATGCAGGAGATTATATAACACATATTGAGGGTGAAGAAGTTTTTGATCTAACGATTGATGATGTTGTAGACAAGCTTCGGGGAACTCCCGGCACTGATGTCATTGTTACTATTCTGAGGGGAAAGGAAATTGAGTTTGATATTACCCTTACAAGAGCAATTATAGAAATTCCAACTGTCAAAGAGGCTATGCTGCCTGGAAATATCGGTTACCTCAGGATTATTCAATTTACTCCATTCACAGATGACCGGGTAAAAGAGGCTATTCGCTATTTTGAAAGTCATTCCTACACATCTTTAATAATTGATGTAAGAGGGAACCCGGGAGGGCTTCTTGATTCTGTAGCAGAAATAGGGGATTTTTTCCTCTCCAGCGGCCCAATCGTAACAACAAAGTCGAGGATTAGAAGTGAAAATGAGGTTTTTATGTCAACCAGATCAATTCTTGTTCCTGCTGATATGCCCATAGCTGTTCTTATAGATAAAGGTTCCGCTTCAGCTTCGGAAATACTTGCAGGTGCTCTTAAAGATACAGGCAGGGGCACGCTTATAGGGGAAACAACCTTTGGGAAAGGATCTGTTCAGAAGGTGATGTCGTTTCATGACGGCGGGCTTAAACTTACCATTGCAAGATACTACACTCCGGCAGATATCAATATCGATATGATAGGCATAGAACCTGATCGTGAAGTGAAAGAGAAGGAACTAAGTGATGAAGAGACAGAGTCTCTTGGCAGAATATTAAAGGAAAATCTGATTTCTGATTTTATTGAAAGTCATCCGGATGCGAATAATAATGCTCAAAATAGTTTTATCCGGAAGCTTCACCATGATGGT
The DNA here is from genome assembly GCA_030600745.1 of Spirochaetaceae bacterium. Lineage (GTDB taxonomy): Bacteria > Spirochaetota > Spirochaetia > B11-G9 > B11-G9 > JAJRQE01. The sequence goes on from JAUVLL010000032.1 coordinate 12,052, forward strand.
ATTGTTCTTGAAGACAGGATAATTGAGAAACTGATTAGAAATGAATACAACAGAAATTTGGATATACCGCCTGTTTTTGATCTGGATTTTGATATTATACTCCAGGAAGCTGTAAGAATGATGAAAGCCGGGGAGATCCGGGTAAAATGATAGCAGAACTATTTAACAGGACTGTTCGGGTGTCTGTTTAGAAATGCGTCTTTTTCTAATACCTGAATCATATAATGGTGGTAAACAGCTTGAACTAACGGGTAATGACTATCATTATCTGATAAGAGTATTGAGATATAAAAAAGGGGCTGAATTTCCAGGCAGAGACAGGAAGGGTAATTTTTTTGATTTATCAGTCATGAGTATTTCCGATAACCAATGTATACTTGGAGTAGAAGAATCTACGATGGGTCAACCGGAACTACCGGAAATAATTCTTTATCAATGTGTCTGTAAGGGTAAAAAAATGGATCAGATTATTCGTCAGGTTACTGAGACCGGAGTTTATAGTATAATTCCAGTTGTAAGTGACTTTTCTGTTTCTAAAATGGATACAGAAAAACCCGGAAAGATCGACCGGTGGCATAAAATTATTAGAGAAGCTATTCAACAGAGCGGTTCAAGAATAAATACACAGATAGGTGCTCCTGTAACAATTGACAAACTTGCCGAAATTGATGAATCTGCTTCCAGTAAAGGAAAAATTGGATTGTTTTTTCATCAGGAAGCACTTGATAATAGTACTCTTCATGGATATCTTGGATCAAACCCTGAGAAAATTCATCTGGTCATAGGTCCTGAGGGTGGATTATCAGATAGAGAGATAGCAATTCTTTATGATAAGAATTATAAATCTGTTTATTTAAAGACAAATATTCTAAGAGCTGAAACAGCGGCACTGTATGCAGTGAGTACAGTACAAACACTTCTTCGGGAGAGTAAAAATTGGGTATTAAAAGTTTAGGTGGTCGAAAAAGGATATTCATTTTGAATGTTCCCGTTGATGTGGTTCCGGAAGATTCTCTTGAAGATATTGTTAACGATTTACTTCTGGATAAGGGAAAGCATCAAATTATATTCCTTTCATTGAGGGGTCTTCTTAAAGCAAGAGGGAACAGCCAATTTGCTGATACTGTTCGAAAGGCCAGTCTGGTAATACCGATATCAAAAAGAATTGTACGGGGAGCTAAGTTTCTGGGAAAACATATTCCTGTTCGGTACATGCCTTTTGATTTTTCAATTAAACTACTGGGCATACTTGAAAATCAGAATCATAGTCTGTACCTGGCTGGTTCAAAACCTACAGAGCTCAAGATTACTTCCACTAACCTACGTGATTCATTTCCAGGTCTTGGTATTGTCGGCCGATATGCCGGTTTCTATAGGAAGGAAGTAGAAAAAGATATGGTTCTGGCTATAAAAAAAGCATCTCCTTCACTTCTTTTCGTGGGAAACGGTGTTCCGGAGAGAAGCAACTGGCTTTCTAAAAACATGAAAAACTTCAATCCCGGCTTATTTTTGTGGTGCGGCAGTTGTTTTGATATTTTTTCCGGAAAGAAAAAAAAGATATCTAAAAAAAGCTGGGAAAGTGGAAGTTTTGCTTTCTGGGAACTTATTAGAAAACCATGGAAGATTATAATGGTATTCCCGCATCTGTACTATTTACTTCTGCTTCTGATTTATAGGATAAGGAAGATTTAACCCAGCTCGTAGAGTTTCATATATTCATATAACTCTTTCATTTTATCTTTTATTGGTCTGGTTATGACATAGCCGGTTTTTCTGCTTATTCCCGGAAGAAATAAAAAAAGTCCAGCCAGATCTCCGATAAATCCCGGTGTAATTATTAGAATACCGGCAACCAAAATCCCTGCAAGTCTATAAAACTCTTTTTCGGGATAGTATCCTTCGTTAATAAGCTGTTTGATAATTTTTAGTCTGAATTTAATAAGCGAATAGCTTAATATGAGTCCAATTAAACTACTGCCTGTCAGTGCTGCAATCATAAAATAACTGCTTATACGGCCTGACAGGAAAATATATACATATACCTCTGCTATAGGCAATAGAGAGATAAACATAACTACAATTAAAAATTTCAGAATAAATCCAGTATCAAAAAAACGGATAAGCGCTCTAATTTCAAACATGGAAGAAAGATATCATAAGGGGAATGGGATGGCAAGAGAGGGGGGGGGATCAGTTAGCAGTGAGCAGGGGGGATTGGAATAATTTTAAGGGAATAATATAAAAGTCATCTTAATAATCCAACATATAGTCAGAAAAGTATTATACTGGTTATATGTCTAAGATAAATGAAAAGATTCAAATTATTATTAAACCTGCATCACCCAAAAAAATATATAATATCCATGATCTTGTTAAGAGAATAAAACCCTCACAAAAGCAAAGTGAAGTTGATTGGGGAAAGTCCGAAGGTAATGAAAATATTTAAAAGGCCATAGACTATCTTATGGCCAGTTTATTCCAACATCAACAGCTTTAATATTAACTACCAATTTCTGAGGATCCCCGGTATAGGAGCCCAGAAGAAGGACATCTGCCTTAATAAGCTCTCCAATTGAAGAAAGCTCACTCTCTTTCAGGATACCTGAAAGTTCAAGTTTTACCTCTTCCATTACCTTTTCCAGCTGCCCGCGCTCTACAATACTGATGTTATCAATTTGCGAAAGGGTTGCGGATAACGAATCTGCAAGGGAGGATGAAAGGTATCCCAAACCATCACTTCCGGTCTGATTTTCAAAGTTAATTACTGCTACATTTATTTGTGTATCATCAGATTGCGAAAAAAGTCCAGTCACACCCATCATTAAAACCAGGAGAACCAGTGTTATGTGTTTCATGACTACATCCTACATTTAATTACTTTCAGTTTCACAATATACATCATTTCAGTGAAAAATC
>JAUVLL010000065.1 GCA_030600745.1 Spirochaetaceae bacterium
AACTTTTGGATCGCATTACAAGAATTAGAAGGGAATCTGCATTGGAACTTGGTCTGGTTGTACCCAGAATAAGAATAATTGACAATATGAGACTTGAACCCAGTGAGTATTGCATTAAGATAACAGGAGTTTCTATTGGGAAAGGCGTTATTCGTATTGCCCATTTCCTTGCAATTAATCCGGGCACAGTAGTAGAACCTATTCAAGGAGAAAAAACAACAGATCCGGCATTTAATCTGCCTGCTCTTTGGATAGGTGAAGATCAGCGGGAGCTTGCTGAGCGAAGGGGATACACTGTAGTTGATGCTCCCTCTATAATAGCAACCCATCTGACAGAAGTTATAAAAAAACATTCTTATGAGATGCTCGGTCGGCAGGAAGTTAAAAAAATACTGGATACCCTTAAAACTGATTACTCAGCTGTTGTTGACGAGGTAACAAAGACTCTTTCTCTGGGTGAAGTTCAAAAAGTCCTTCAGGGATTACTGATTGAACAGGTTTCTATACGGAATATGATACCAATCCTTGAAACTCTGGCTGATTATGGTGTAGTTTCAAAGGAAATAAGTTTTCTGATTGAAAAAGTCAGGCAAACTCTTGGAAGACAAATATGTCTTCAATATGCAAATGACGGTAAGGTTCTAAAAGTCCTGACAATTGCTCCTGATCTTGAGCAATTGATAATAGAATCAAGACTTGATACTGCAGGTGGTCCGATAACAGCCCTTAAGCCTGCTGTCCACAGGCAGTGGATTACAACAGTAACCAATGCCGTTCATAATGCACAGACAGCAGGTTATTTGCCAATAATACTCTGTTCAGAAGCCGCCAGGATTCTAGTTAAAAAAAGTACTGCCAGAGATCTGCCTGAACTGGTTGTTTTGTCGGTACCTGAGATAGCTTCTGAAATTATAACAGAGGGTGTTGGTGAGATCCTGCTGGAAAGCAAAATAGAAAGTACTGCAGGGTAGAGGGAGAGGAAATGGAATACTTTACAGAAACTGCTTCTACATACCGGGAAGCAAGGGACTTAATTAGTGCAAAGTATGGTGAAAGGGCAAAAGTTATGAATTACCGCTCTATCCGGATTGGCGGCATTCTAGGTATGTTTTCGAAAGAAGGAATTGAGATTAGCGGATATATTTCTGATGATCATTACAAAAGAAAGAAAATAAATCTTGAAGATGAAAAAAAGAAGATACTGGAAACTGCCAAAAATGATAAGACAATGCAAAATGTTTTAAATGAAGTGAAATCATTAAAGGATCATTTTGATTCTACTATCAGCGGAGTTGAAAAAAAACACAGTTCAATAGAGGCTATAGAAAGTATTCTTTCGGACAATGAATTTTCATTTACATATATTCAGTTAATTTCTGATCGGCTAAAACACTCTCTTACTGTTGATGAGCTGGAAAATCTGAATTTAGTAAAAGATAAGGTTTCGGAATGGATAAAAGAAAGTATTAAAATTGATACGGAAGAGAATTTTAATCTTTCCAAAGTGGTTATACTTGTAGGCCCTACAGGGGTGGGAAAAACAACTACAATAGCAAAACTTGCGGCAAATCACTCCAGTGTTACACGAAGTAAATATGCCAAATCGGTAAGAATGATAACAATAGATAATTACAGAATAGGTGCCAAAAAGCAGATAGAAACCTATGGTGAGATCATGGGTATACCTGTTGCATGTGTAGAAAGTTATAAAGAGCTGGAACAGAAGATAAACTTGTTTCAGGATGCTGATTTGATTTTAGTGGATACGATTGGTAAGAGTCCAAAGGATTATATGAAACTTGCAGAGATGCGTGAGATGCTTGATGCCTGCGGGAATAGTTCTGAAGTATATCTTGCAATGAGTGCAACTACAAAAATTTCCGATGTGAAGGAAATATTGCGGCAATTTGAACCATTTAATTATAGATCGATCATATTAACAAAACTTGATGAGACCATGCGTATAGGCAATATTATCAGTATACTATCAGAAAATAATAAATCTTTAACTTATCTGACAGATGGTCAGATTGTGCCCCAGGATATTGAATGGGTTACTGCTAAAAGGCTTATGCGTACAGTTGAAGGCTTAAATACAGGTTATCTGGTGTCGGGGAGTGTATCATGACTGATCAGGCTGAACAGCTTAGGGAAATAATGAGGTCAAGGAATGAGAATGGCAGTGTTAATTCAAAAACCAGAGTAATTGCAGTATCCAGCGGTAAGGGCGGAGTTGGAAAAACCAATATGTCAATTAATATTGCAATTGCTTATTCCCAGCTTGGTAAAAAAGTGATGGTGATGGATGCTGATCTTGGTCTTGCTAATGTAAATGTTGCAATGGGAATAATCCCTAAATATAATCTGTACCATTTAATCAAACAGAAGAAAAAAATGAATGATATTATTATTAATACGGATTTTGGTATTCAAATAATTGCGGGAGCCTCAGGTTTTTCAAAAATAGCAAATCTTTCAGATAAAGAAAGAGAAAATTTTATAGATGAAATCTCTAAAATGGATGCTGTAGATGTAATAGTTATTGATACAAGCGCCGGAGTATCAAGCAACGTTCTTGATTTTATTGCTGCAGCTGATGATGTAATTATTGTAACCACGCCTGAACCCACTGCAATTACTGATGCATATGGAATTATAAAAATAATTGCTACAGAAATAGACAATATGAATCTTGGTATAAAATTGATTGTAAACAGAGTAAAAAGTGTTACTGAGGGGAAAAAAGTTTCAGAGCGGGTTATTAATATAGCAAGTCAGTTTCTAAATTTGAAAGTGGATTATCTCGGGTACGTATATGATGATATTCAGGTTTCCCAGGCAATACTTAAACAAAAACCGTTTATTATTATTGACCCTAATAGTAAAGCTTCTATTTGTATTAAGCATATTGTAAGCCGACTTGAAAAAGTGGAATATAAAGAGGGTGGAGGGCTGAAAAAATTCCTCAGTCGTCTTGTAGGAAGGTAAAAGTGGTTACAATAAACTTAACTTGACGGCTTTTATCTATTGTCGTAATCTATAGGCGGAGTTTTATATGATGAAAGACTGGAAGATTATTGTTATAAGTGCAACTCTTGCATTTACGCTTTCTGTAATTTTCGGTTTTTTTGGACGTGTAAGTTTTGGTATTTTGTTGATTCGGGCATTGGCAGGAGCAGTTCTCTTTGGAGTTGCGGGCTTTGGAGCATCTTTTTTGTTTCGCAGATATCTGCCTGAATTATATGAATTACAGGCAGAACCTGCTTTGGAGAATTCGAATGATTTAAAAGTGGCAGAAGGAATTCAAAATGAATCCGGAGACTCTGATATTGCATCTTCAACCGGAGCGAAGATAGATATTTCCATTGATGATGGAGATGAGAATATTGCAGCTTCGATAATGAAAAAGAGTGAAGCTGGTTATAAAGAAGAATCTGAAGAAGGAAATCAACTGGTTGATGAAGTTACAGACAATGATCAGGTTCCCGGAAATATTGATGTACTCCCGGATATGGGGGTGTTTTCAAATTCCTTTGAAAATGAAGTGGATGATGTAATGGGTGAGGCTACTAAGGCTGGAGCAGTTACTTTAGATATAATGGGTGAAGAGCAGGATCCCGAACTTGTAGTAAGGGCTGTTAGAACCATGGTTAAAAAGGATCAGGAAGGATAATGATGGCTGATAAACTTTTACAGGATAAATCCGAAGAAGAACTCTGGGCGCTTTTTAAACAAAACAGAGATCCCCAAATCAGGGATCTGTTTGTCAGGCAATATGCTCCCCTTGTAAAGTATGTTGCAGGAAAAGTTGCAATGGGTATGCCTCATAACGTTGAATTTGATGATCTTGTTGGGTTTGGTGTTTTCGGTTTATTTGATGCAATTAAGAAGTTTGATCCTGATAAACATGTTAAGTTTAAAACTTATGCTGTTACAAGGATAAGAGGTGCTATTTTTGATGAACTGCGCTCTATCGACTGGGTTCCAAGATCTGTAAGGCAGAAAACCAGAGAAATTGAGGATACTATACACCGACTTGAATCATCACTGGGAAGGGCTGCAAGTGATCAGGAAATTGCTGATGAGATGAGGATGACCACAAAAGAATTTCAGAAGACTATGATGAAGATCAGTGGGACTTCAATTCTATCTCTTAACGATGTATGGTACACAGGTGATGATAATGACAAGGTTTCAATTGTAGACAGTATAGAATCTCCTTCCAGTTTGAATCCTGATATTATTGTTGAAAAAGATGAAATAAAAAGAGTAATAATTCAGGCGATAACTGAACTTCCTGAAAAAGAGAAGAAGGTTCTTGTCCTCTATTATTATGAAGATCTTACGTTGAAGGAAATAGGGAAAATACTGGAAGTGACCGAATCAAGAATTAGTCAGCTTCATACTAAAGCAATTATGAGATTGAGGGCAAAGCTGACAAATATAAAAAAGGGTATTTTCTAACAGGAGTTACCCATTGGTAAATATTGGAAATATAAGAGATTATATGCGTTCTCAGGCAGAGGAAGACAGGATTAAAAAATGGATTCAGGTTGAGGGAGTGGATCTTGATGATGCTTTAAGGCAGGCGGCAATAGAGTTGGGTGTGTCTGTTAAAAAACTTGAATATGAGATTAGAGATCCCGGGAAAAAAGGTTCTTTTGGATTAGGGATGCGTAAATGTGTGATAATTGCATATCCGGTAATATCCAGGGTTGACGATAATCTGGATGAAGATTTTGATATTAATCTTTCAGGAGTAGAAGAAAAATCTGTAGATAAGGATAGTGAGATTATTGTACGCCTTACTTCTGGAGGAGCATTTTTAGCAGTATTCCCACCACTGGGTAAAGGCAGGAAAGCTACAGAAAAGCAGGCTGTTGCAAAATTAAATTCCCGTAATGTAAAAGATATTGATCAGCGTTTAGTATCCGAGGTTATAAAAATTGCTAATGGTAGTTCTGTTAAAGTTGGAGAGTTTATATATAATCCGGCATCAGATGCTATTATTTCTGTTGAAATAACAGATTTTGAAATGAAGGCTTTTATTTCAGTAAAAATGCCTGGTAAAGGTGGAACAGATGTTGATTTTGATACTGTACTAAATTTTCTTACCAATAATAATGTTATTCATGGAATAGATGAAGATCGTATAAGAGAATTGGAAAATCATCCTGTTTATGATACATCGATACTTATTGCTGAAGGGACAAAAGCTGTTAATGGAAATGATGCAACTATTATCTATAATTTTGATATAAACAGATCAGAAATAAAACTTAAAGAGAAAAATGGTAAGGTTGACTTCAAAGAACAGAATCTTATAAAGAATGTTGTTGAAGGACAGGCTCTTGCCAGGAAAATCTCTCTGGAAGAGGGACAGTCCGGCAGGACTGTTACCGGCAGGCTTCTCCCTGCAAAGGATGGTAAAGATATTGTTTTTGAAGTCGGAAAAAATGTTAAACTGTCCGATGACGGAAAGACTGCTGTTGCGGAAATCAATGGTCAGATAATGATTCTTTCAGGTAAGCCTAATGTTGAGCCTATCTACGTAGTTCCTGGTGATGTTAACTTAAAGACAGGTGGTAATGTAACTTTTTTGGGTACAGTTCTTGTTAAAGGGAGTGTTGACGATGGTTTTAAAGTGAAGGCTGCCGGTAATATCGAAGTTATAGGTAATGTTGGTAAAGCTGAACTGGATGCAGAAGGTGAAATAATTGTACACCAGGGTGTAAATGGGAAAAATGGTGGATTTGTAAGGGCCGGGAAAAGTGTGTGGGCAAAATTCCTTGAAAATGCCATTGTTGAGGCTGGTGAAATAGTTGTAGCAAGTGATGGTATAATCAATTGCAGGGTAGAAGCAAACAAAAAAATAATATGTCAGGGTAAACGTGCTACTATTGTCGGAGGGGTATTAAGAGCAGCAGAAGAGATTCATGCAAAATCTTTAGGCTCTGTTGCAGGTTCTGAGACTGTACTGGAAGTTGGATATGACCCAAAGAGTAAAAAACGGCTAGTGGGACTTGCTGAGAATATGGAAACTCTAACTAAGGAACTTGATGAAGTAGAACTTAATATAAATACCATCAAAAATCTTGTTAAGCTGAAGAAGAAGCTTTCTGATGAGAAAAAAACTTACCTGAACCAGCTTATGGAAAAACAGTCTGAAATAGAGAAACAAAAGACTGCTGTTGTTGACGAAACAGAAGAGATTGAAGCTTATCTTTCTTCGTTATCAGTTAAAGGTCGTATTTCATCATCTTTTAAGGTTTTCCCTGGAGTTAAAATGCATATAAAGGAAGCTTTTCTGGAGGTAACAAATGAGTTTAAAGCTGTTACATTTATTAAAGAGAATGGACTTATTAAAATAAAAAGGTATGAGGAACTTGAGGAGGATTATTCTAAAAAGAAATAATGCCTATTCAGCCAATTGATTTACAGACGTTATTTGCTCACATTAATCAGGTGGGTAAGGAACAGGCTCTTCTTAAGGAGGGACTGACAGCTCAGCAGGCAGCTCAGGCGAATGAGTTGATAAAGGAAAAAAAACATCAGGATGAGAGTGTAAATAAAACAGGTGAGACTGATGAGGATAATCAGAAAATTCGTAACGATCAGGAAAAATCCAGTTCCGGGGAGTCGGGTAGTGATAATGAAACAGAAAATGAAAAACCTGGTAATAAAAAGAAAATGAGTATTTTTACAGATCCCGATCTCGGGAAAAATATAGATATATCAGGTTAGGTAGATGCAGTATACAGCAATTATTGTTTCCCTGGTAGTTTTAATTATTGTAATATTTGCTCTTGCTAATATCTTTGGTAAATTAAAAAAACTACAGAAATCAAATCTTATTGATCAATTAAAGAATGAAATTGATGAGTTAATACTTGAGTTTAATCTTACAACCGATCGAAATATTAATATTCTGGAAGAAAAAGTAAGCACCTTAACCAGGCTTATAAATGATGCTGATAAGAGGATTAAAATACTTGGAAAAGAATTGGAAAGAAAAAAATCTGAATCTTTAGTGTATGATCAGCTTGGCAGAATTAATGATAATCGACCTTCAGTTGATAGTTCTTTGTCAACACCTGTAGTGAAAACAAGCAAAAAAGATAGAATAATTGAACTTTATAATAATGGTTTCACAAGTGCTGTAATTGCGTCCAGGGTAGGCTCAACAGTGGGAGAGGTAGAATTAATTATTTCGTTGATTAAGGGTAGATAATATATGGATCAAAATAAACTTTTTAATACTTTCCTAAGTGATGGAGAAAATTTTACTGCAGAGCTTGGTAGTATTCTTCTGAAACTTGAAAAGCATCCGGATGACAAGGAGCTTTTAGAAAGTGCATTTCGTAATGCCCATAGCCTGAAGTCAGAAGCATCTTTTCTTAAACAGACAGATATAATAAATATTACACATGATATGGAATCGATATTTGATAGTTTTAGAAATAGTGTAAAACTTATCGATTCGACTGTTATTGATAATCTATTACTTTCTATCGATCGTATTAAAGAGATACTTGATTATTTGAAGCTTGAACGTGGTGATAATAAGGATAAAATAAAAATTGGTCAAAATCCACGTCAGGGAATTTTACTCGAAGGCACACCCTCTTTGTCTGAATTTGAAAAAAAACTACTCATTGAAGCAAAGGAAAGAGGTGAAAAATTCTATCGTCTGATTTTTGAGTTGGAGGATTCCACACCTCTTAAATATCCCAAGGCATATCTGTTAATCAGTAATCTTGAACAGAAGGTAAATGTAATAAGAACAATTCCTTCTTTTGGAAAGGAGGAGGATGATCTTTATGGTAGAATGAGTATCTATTTCACCTGCAGTATTAAAGAAAATGAGATCTATGATTCGGTAAATGTAGATCAGGTAGAGAGTATTAAACTTGTATCACTTTTATATGAATCCTTCCTGGATGAGATGGATATCAGACCAATAAATAAAGTTCTTAATTCAAGTGAACTCCCTGTAAAAATTTCTGTACAAAAGCTTGATCAGCTTGCAAATTATGTGGATGAAATAAAAATACAAATTTACAGATTAAAGAGAATGAATAAATCATCAGGTGCAAAAATCGATGATAATCTGAAGTTACAGATAGACGGTCTTTCAGAGTTATCTTCAGGGCTTGAGCAGCTGATAAAAGATGTTAGCTTGACAACATTGGAAGATTCTTTTCGTGATATGGGGAGATATATCAGGGATCTTGCTAAAGATATTGGTAAGGAAGCATCTCTTGAATTGGAAGGTTGTGATATAAAGGTAGAACGGAGGGCTGGTGAAATAATATCAGAAATTATACTGCATATTATTAGAAATGCTCTTGATCACGGAATTGAGAGTCCATCGGAGAGAGTTTCTTTAGGGAAAGCCAGTTCCGGGATTATTAAGATTTCTGCCGAAAGGGTTGATGATAAATTAAATATAACAGTTTCTGATGATGGATCCGGAATTGATACTGATAAAATTCGTGAAATAGCAGAATTTAAAGGATTGATAAAGAATGACGGCAAGGACTATGATCTCCTTTCCATTCTTACACACCCTGGAATTAGTACCAGAGATAATCCGGATACAATTTCCGGTCGCGGGATTGGACTGGATATTGTTAATCAGAAAATAGGTCAGTTTGAAAATGGGGAGATAAAGATAACTACAAGTAAGGGAGAAGGAACGTCTTTTTCCATTTCCATTCCCGGTGGTTTTACACTATCTACATTCCAGCTTGTAAGGTGCGGCAGCAATGTATTAGCTGTTCCGTCCAGGAGCATTGAATCAACTGTACGCACTGACAGGGGTTTTTACGATTCAAATGATGATGGTTTCCTCTTTTTTAATGGAAACCCTGTATTCACTATGGATGGGAGATCACTATCAACAGATAAGACCCCTAACGAGGAATATGGACTTATTCTGAAACATTTGGACAGTCAGGGTGTTTTTCTTGTTGATGAAATCCTTTTTACAAAGGATATCCCTGAAGAGCGTTTAACACTTATTATTGAAGAAAATCAGTATCTCTATAAGGTATCAACAAATAACAGAAATGCAGATTTTATGTATCTTAATCCTGCTATTGTTACAATGTAGGGGAAGACAGTGGTCAGTTAATGGTAAACAGTTATCAGAAATGAAGAAAATCGTATATCAGAGCACAAAAAAACGGTATGCTTGTCTGTTTTAGTAATCTTTAGATGATTGTGGTTCATTGTTATTTATCGTATTTTGTCGTGTAAATCACTATAGTATAAGGAATTATGAGGCAATGCAATTTTAGTTGATAATTGTTGATTGTGGTTGAATGTCGTTATTTGCATGGTGAATTGGCTACAAAACTGGCTACAGGAATTGGCAAAATAAAAAACGGCATGGTGGACGTTTTGATTATTATTCGCTTATCTGGATAATCTGATCGACCATTATATTAGGAATACCACCCATACGACCCTGGAGATAACTCTTTAGGATATCCTTATCGTTTCGAACATCCTTATAATCACTAAAGCTTATGAGTTTGGATGAACCGTCAAGACTCCGTTCAGTAATCCACATCTCATCACGCCTGAAGATGGCCTGATCCATAAGCAGCAGGTCATGGGTGGTAAAGAGGAGCTGCTTCCTGCTTTGCTCAGAACAGCTGTTTAGAAATACCTGGAGCAGTTGTTTAGTAAGGAGAGAGTGGAGACTCCTATCAATTTCATCAATAATATAGACTTTCGGAATACGAGTGTCGGCAAGATCCAGAAATGCAGGCAGAAGATCAATGATTCGTTTAGATCCGTCAGATTCCTGTCGCATCTCAAATCTTGTATTTTTACCTTTGACATTCCGGTGATAGGTGTAAAGCTTTTTCACTGAGATCTCACCATCCTGACTGGTAACTATTATCTTCTCATCTTTATTGTTTATCTTAATCGTTATGTTATTTCTTGCATCTTCCCTGATTCGCTGCTTCAGAGCTTCAGGCATGGGAAGGCTGTTCAGGGAGTATTCTTCTCCTTCCAGATGGCAAATCCCGGTGTCGAGACTTGGAAGAATCTTATTCATTGTTTCATACAGGGGACTCCCCTCTGTTATGAAATGTTCGAACGATTCAAAACGTGTATCCGGTGCAACCATAACCAGTGTATCTGAGAACCATCTGTAGATATCCTGAAATGCAGTTATCTTCTGTGACACCGAGTTGGTCAGAAACAGTTGGTTTTCCCTGGTCCCCTCGAAGGCAAACTTGAGCCGCTGGTTTGCAATAGAGGAATGAAGCTGTGGATTCGGGTCGTCTTTCTTTCTGTGGTAGAGAACCTTTTCACTCGTACTGGAAATCCTGATTAGTCTTTCTTCTATGACCTGTGAGGCTGTTAGAGCAAAGAGCAGTTCAAATATATCGTCGCCAATGAGTATTTCAAAGGTGAATGCTACTGGTTGACTACGGCTGTTATCATCAAGAATAAAGGGTTCAATATTTATCTTATAGTCGGGTAGTGTTCCTCTGGTGATAAACTGCTTTGCAAAGTTTATGGCTTTAAAGAAGTTGGTCTTCCCTGAGGCATTACCTCCGTAAATTGCGGCGGTGGGGAGTACCCTGAGCCTGTATTTCTTCAGTTTAGAGAGTCTGTCACCGTGTTGCTGTTCTTTGGTAGCTGTCATTGTGAAACTGGCTTTGTCTCGAAAGGACATCCAATTCTCAATAGAGAAATTGATTAGCATCTCATCTATCCTCCGTATTATATAACAAATATATACCATATTTGATAATAGTGCAACAAAAGAAGAGATAATAACGCAACGTATGTAAGTTGTAGGCAGATTCTGTGAGATATGAGTATAATTACAGCAGAACTTCCATGTATCGCTGCAGAACTGATATGGTACTAAGAAAGCTTGCAATATAGCGTTAGTCGTAATAGGTCGGCAGGTTTATATAGAATATGTGACTAATTGTTTACAGTTATGGATTAACATCAACGTTTTGTCACATATTTATAGACTGTTTTTCAGATCATAAATCGGACTTTCTTCTTGACATATGTGTCGCAATATGCGACATTTATATCAGGGAGTAATCTTGAGAATCATAGCAAAGAAAACCTTAGTGGAGTATGGAACAACATATGCTGATTCCCGTGCTTCCGTATTAGACTGGTATTTACTTATGAAGCGTTGTCGTGCAGCAAATCTTGCTGAACTGCGACAGACTTTTCCGACAGC
>JAUVLL010000299.1 GCA_030600745.1 Spirochaetaceae bacterium
GTTTTGACAATAGTTTTCCAACCCCCATATCCGGAGGATGCAGTTTTATTACTATAGGCCGCCTTTCTCCTGAGAAAAATCATAAAAGGCTCTTTGAGGCGTTTATAAAGGTAATCCAAAAATATCCCGAAACAAGTTTGTATGTTGTGGGAGATGGTTCTCTACATTCTGATTTACACCATCTGGCATCTTCTCTGGGGCTTTCAGATAAAATAATATTTATTTCATTTACTGCTAATCCTTATCCTCTTCTGGCAGCATGTGACTGTTTTGTCCTTTCCTCAGATATAGAGGGGCAGCCGATCACAATTCTTGAAGCCCTTACTCTGGGCAAACCAATAATTTCAACCGATATTGCAGGACCCCATGATCTCCTTAAGGATGGATATGGCAAATTGGTGGAGCCGAATCCGGAAGCTCTGGCACAGGCAATGATAGATTTTATAGGTAATGGTAAAGAGATGAACCGCCTTACTTTTAATGCTGAGGCATATGTTCTTGAAGTAAGGGAAGAGTTTGAGCGCAAAGTACTGGGAGATAATTAATGCGAACCGGTTTTATCTTTTCTCTGGCGCATCTGCTTGAATGTAATTTTTTTTGGATTGTTCTGCAGCCCCTAACTGTAATTCTTACTCTGTTTCGGCATAATCCAAAATGGTTTGTTCTGGCTGGTTATACTGCTGAAAGAGCCGGTAATCTGAAAGGTGCTGTGAATTACTTTGGAAAGGCTTCCGATATTGCCCGCAGGTCTGAGATTCCGGAATATCTTCGATGGATGCATGCTTCAGAGTTCTTTTTTGAACATGCTCTGTATAGTGTTGGAAAGAGTTCTGTGCATGACCCTCTTTTCGAATGTTCAGTAAAAGAAACCAATAAGAAAATCCAGTCGCCTGGGGGATTATTTAAGGTTGAATTTGTCTTTTCCGGTCTGCAGATTGTTGGTATTGTACCGGCAAGCTCTGGAGTAGTTGTAGAAATATATCTGGATAACAAGAAAATTCGGAATCTGAATATTATTCCCGGTCGATTTTTCCGTCGATTCAGTTTTCGTTTTACAAGAGCTTCAATTAGGGCTTTTCCACAGAATGCTATTTTAACTATGAAAATCAGAAAAGGGAAATCTCTTGCTACTCTGGCAGGAAAGGATGGACTAAGACTCTCTATTCCTCATGGGTATGAAACAGGCAGTCCTCTTATGTCCGGGGATAGGCATGTTGATAAAAAAGGTTCTTTGGAACCAACGGACAAAGAGTTACTGGAAAACCGCAATACTTTTCTTGATATTTATAAAGATGCCAGGGATTTTTTTCTGAATCATTTTGGGAAGGAGCTTTTTCTTAGCTATGGGACTTTACTTGGTTTTGTGCGTCAGGGGAATTTTATTCCAGGGGATGATGATTTTGATACTGGTTTAATTGCAGATGCAAATAATCCGGAAAGTGTAAAAAAAGAAACAATTAATATGATCAAAGACTTGATAGCTGATGGTTTCAGTGTAAGCTTTAACAGGAGGGGGCGTCTCTTCCGACTTTACGGGAGAGGACAAGGATCAACTGGACCTCATCTTGATATACACTCATTCTGGGTACAGGATGGCAAAGTATGGGCCCATAATGATTTCTGTGCCCCTGGAATCCGTGAGCAGTTTGTACCTGCTGCGGAGCAGGATTTTGGTATATTCAGAGCCTTTATTCCTGCTGCTTCAGAAGTTTTTTTATCTGCTCATTATGGTCCTGACTGGAGAGTTCCCGATCCCTCTTTTGTTAACTCCTTTCTTGATAAAAATAAAAAAGTATTGGCAACTCTTGGTGAGGCTTTAATTACCCCAGCTGAATTCCGGGTGTGCAGGGCAGAGATGAAAGGAATAAGCGGTTGGGGGGAATTTGTTTCTCTTGCTGAAAGATCTTTATACCCACTTCCGGAGAGAGATGAAGATTTTGAGTAAATATGAAATAAAAACAGGAAGCAGGCTTGGAATATTTATAGCAGGCTATCGCTGGAGCGGATCCGGAGCAGTAAGCGACTGGCTTGCGGGGCATAGCGGTTTATGCCGTGTTGAAGGCAGCGAGGCAGCCTTTGGTGAGATACGTGCAATTAATTATGGTTTAAGATTTCTGGTTCAGACTGCTGCCGGCCGTATCCGCTACGGTGAAAGACTTGGACGATGGGCTCTGTGTCCCGATCCGGAATTATGGGGCAGGGTACTGGGTTCTCCCCTGACCAGAGAACGGGGCAGGTTTGCAGGATTGTATACCTTTGCAGATGCCCTCTATTTTATGGCAGCCCGTTTTCACATTATTCCCAGGGTGACCAAATATAAACAGCTTCTGGATGCCCAGCTTGGTATGGATTTCAGAGAAGACAAAGAATATCTTTTCTGCGTTGAGACTCTGGCAGATTCCTTACGGAGCTATATGCACAGGATAAAAGAAGAAAAAAGTAAATCCGATCCAGAGGATAATGATGATGTTGTTGAAGCTGCTTCTTCTCTCCTTTCGCTTTTCCACAGAAGATTAAGTGAAAATGGAAGGGTCCTGATTTTTGATAACGCAATTTCAGGCCTCTATCCCGAGAGTTTCGGGCTTGTATCTTCCTCAATTTTTCCCGGGCAGATTATAATATTTGTACGGAGAGATCCCCGGGACCAGTTCGCCGAACTTGTAAAATACAGCGGATCAACCTTCCCCTGGAGTGTTGGTAAATTTATCCGTCAATACAGGGCAACCCAGGAGAGAACTAAAAAATTTGTAGAGAATATCTCCGTAAAAGCGCCTGAACAGCAGGATCCGAATAATTCGATCCTGATCCGCCAGGTTTCCTTCGAAGATTTTGTACTGGACAGAAATAATGTAAGAACCAGGCTTAAAGAAGATCTTCAGATTTTCTGGAAGGCATTTGGTATCAGTACAAATGGTAAATGGCTGGAAGCGGATACGGGTGATAAAACAGGGGATGGAATGAACAGCCTGTTCAATGCTGATCGATCGAAGTTAAATATTGGGATTTGGCGTAATTCGAAGCTTAAAAAGCAGATGAATAGGATAACAGCAGAGCTTTCTGATTATATTGAATAGCCAACGGAGCTGTACTGTAGTATAATTGTTATTATGGAGTTGCATTATGAATAAAATATCTGCTAAAGCGCTTATCAATATTCTGATAATTTTAATATTTCTACTTACTACCGGATTGTACGCTGAAGAAGGGACAGCAGCAGCCGAAAGTGATGAATATCTGGCCTTTGAGTTTTTTTTTACAGGCACTGCACAGCAGCAGTATGAGATGCTTGACGGGCAGAGGGCACCTAAAAATTTCTTTGACACTACCCGTGCTCTTCTGGATTACCGCTACAACAATTTTTCACTTTTCGTTGACTGGTCAATGATTGATGATGAAATATACGACCCTTCGGAAGTATATATGATGGGTCGTTATCTGTTTATCAATGATGCTCATGTTGATTATACAAAAGATCGTTTTTATATAAAGGCCGGCCGGAGTATTCAGAAGGATGTTATTGATTCTCCCTACTCCCTTTTTGTTAATTCAGAGCCGATTCCTTCAGTGCAGATGGAAACAAAGTACACAGGAGACTTATTTTTCTATACTAATCGCTGGGTTAATCTGAATCATAATTCTGAAAATACCTATTTTGGGTTTGGTCCAGATGACGATCCATACTTTTATTTGTCAGAGGATGGAGGTACATATCTTGATGATTACCCCAATGGAGTGAACTGGGTAGATCGGGGTGCCCATTTTCATGTATATGGCCTTAATATTGGGCAATGGCGTTTTGGACTTCAGGAGAGTGCAGTAGTATATGGTGAATCTTTCAGCCCCGAATATTTCCTTAGTCCTATGATTATGTATTTTGCTCAGCTTGTTATTGACGATGGAGCCAAGCCCTGGCTGGAGTATGCCAATGGAAAACATTTTATGGGTTTTTTTGTGGATAAAACTACTGACGATAGTTATTTTACTT